>CANGVZ010000091.1 GCA_947457285.1 Flavobacteriales bacterium
CCTTTTGCCAGATGTGCCGCGCACGTAGCAAATACTCCACGCATGGGAAAATACCAATCTTCGGGCTGCGTATAGGTGATTTCAAAAATATCTTCTGGTTGTTCTTTAAAAAGTAAACTAAAAATTCCGTTGTCCGCACCAATGAAATAATGGCTCATGTAATGTACGATCAAGTGAGGCGTGGCAGCGGTCAACTCTGATTTAACCCCAATCACATGAACACTGCCCATTGGAAAATGGGACCATGATGAACCTAAGACATAAGCTGCGTGTTGCACATCCAAGTGACGAATACCGTGAGAAATGTCAACAATGCGTGCATCAGGCATCTTGGTAAGTATAGAAGCCTTGACGGTTGCCAGATAATGATCGCTGACTCCCAAGTCTGATGTTAACGTTATGATGCTCATTCGGGTTAAAAAAAAGGCTGTTTAAATCTTCCTTTTTTCAAACAACGAAATTGCTCTACTTTCGTCAAACTGATCACAGAAAAAAGAATAAGTTTTCAATAAAGGAATTAACCTTGGTAGATAAAGAAATTCTCATCCCAGCCATCGACCCTTTAGAGCTCTTTGGCCCCAACAACAATAAGTTCAAGCTCATTTGTTCGCGTTTTCCCAAGCTTAAGATTTTTTCCAGGGGAAATATCATCAAAGCCAATGGTGATCCTGCTGAATTAGAACATTTTGCCGACAAGATGAGCCTTATTTTTTGGCACATTGAGATGTATAATCATCTCCATCTCAATCAGCTAGAGAAAATTCTAGATGGCGAAACCAAAGAAATCACGCGTGAATCCAACGGCGACGACGTTTTGGTGTATGGCCCTGGTGGCCACAAAGTGACCGCCCGCACCGCCAATCAAAAATTGATGGTGAAAGGTGTTGATGAAAACGACATGGTTTTCGCCATTGGCCCCGCGGGAACAGGAAAGACATATACTGCCGTGGCTCTAGCGGTGCGCGCTCTTAAAGAAAAACAAGTCAAGCGAATCGTTCTCACTCGCCCAGCTGTGGAAGCAGGCGAAAACCTAGGCTTTCTTCCCGGTGATTTGAAAGAGAAGCTAGATCCATACTTGCAGCCCCTCTATGATGCCTTGATGGACATGTTGCCCTATGAAAAGCTTGCCGACTACATGGACAAAGGCGTTATAGAAATCGCTCCGTTGGCATTCATGCGCGGTCGCACGTTGGACAAGGCTTTTGTGATTTTGGATGAAGCTCAAAATGCCACCGTTGGTCAAATGAAAATGTTTTTGACTCGGATGGGACAGAGCGCCAAATTCATCATTACAGGAGATGCCTCTCAGGTTGACTTACCAAAAAATCAGCCCAGTGGGCTAATGAAGTCCGTGGATCTGCTTAGAGGTGTTGAAGGTATTGCAATTGTCGAACTTGATGGCAGCGATGTGATTCGTCACAAGCTCGTGAAACGCATCATTTCTGCTTTTGAGAAAGCCAATATCTAGAATTCCACTCTCTGAGTTCTTTTATTTGTAAAAAGCAAGTCGTGAGAATTTGATCTGCAGCAGCTACTTCCTGACGTGGATGCAGCATTGGCCCGTAGTAATAGTATAAACCTCCATTGCTTTCCTCGATGCGATTGTAAAGATTCTCAAGTTGAACAATGTTTCCTTCAAATTTCTTGTGAACAGCCTGCATTTCAGATATGGGAGAATATGCAGCTAGGTACTCTTTACTTTGCTTATCGGGAAATCTCTTCGCTAAATCGAGCTTTGCGTCAGCAATAAGCTTACCCTGAACCTCGAGAGAGTCTTGCATATCATGGGTATATTTTCCAACCTTCTGCATGAGTCCATATTTATCAATTCTCAAAACCTTAAACCCAGCGCAAACAGATTGATAATAGTTCGATGCAGATTTTGCACTGGCTTTAAATTCTGACATTTTCCGTTCAGTGAGAATGTACAAAACGTCCTTTTCTTCTTTAGATAATTTTGCTTTTTCTGCCTCGAATTTTGATCGCGCAATGATTGCGCTGTCTGCATGGTTTTTCAGTGATAAAAAAAGACTATCCAAACGGAAATAAGGGACTACTTCCATGGTACCCACCTCTTCTCTTAAACCGAGATGAAATTCCCGCATGCTTGTAAACTGCTCTACTGTGGCCTTTTCGAGCTGCATCAACTTCACAGAATTCAGGCTGTCGGACTGTGCAAAGGTCACCACAGCAACACATAATAAAAGTAAATTCGTTGCGACTAACTTCTTCATTATCGGATTCGATCTACTGATTTTACCAATTCTTCGTCTTTCTTGATAGCACGCGCAGCGAGCCAATTGAGCGTAATAGCAACAAGGGGCAAGAAAAACCCAATACCAAGAGCAAACTTCATGCCCTGTAAGGAAGCTTGTACATCATTGACATAGAGCGCCATAAGAACGAAAGTAGCAGCAAACAATAAGAACGAAAGCTTAAGAGACATAATTTGAGACTTTCTGTTTTTGTAAGAAAGCAATGCTCGAATCGTAAGAACCAAAGCGACCGTTAGAGGTGCAGAAAAGTAGTAGCTATTATTGGCCAATTTCAAACCTGACTCTGGCTGCTGAACGCCGTAAGGAGTCATGTTCATTGTCGCAACGCCGTCAGACATAGAACCAATCGGTACAAAAAAAGTGGCAACAATTGCGAAGATGGAAATAAGCATAAACAACGACTGAACTCTCTGAATCATAGTGGTTTTAATTAAATTGTATCAACTTTTACTTTGAGTATAAACGAATACTTCGTGGTGCAAAGAACATAATTTTTTTGAAATACCCTTGCACATCCCGAAAAATGACGTACAATTGCACTGCCCATTCGAGGCAATCCCGTTTTTTCTCCTTATTTATTTTCAAAACTTTATCCGAAAGGAATTTCACATTTATGTATGATATAATCACCTTAACAGGTATGAAGGTGGCCGAATTGAGAGCCATCGCAGAGAAGTTGGAAGTGACCAACCTGGACAAGTTAAAAAAGCAAGACCTCATCTTCAAAATCATGGACGTGCAGGCTGTGAAAGCAGAAGCTTCTCAGCCGAACGGTCCAGCAGAAGCTCCTCAAAATGACAACGCAGGCGGAGACAAAAAGAAGAGAGAACGCAAGCCTTTCGTAAAAGCTGAAAAAGCTTCAGCTCCGCAAAGAGAGAATACAGCGGATTTGTTTGCAGAATCTCCTGCCAACGAAGTAAAAGAAAATATACCCACAGAAACCAAAGCTCCCTCAGAAGCCCCTATTACTCCCAAGGATAACGGTGGGCAGCAACAGCAAGAACGTCGAGAATTCAAGCCACGAGATAATAACTATCAACAACGCGACCAACAGCGCGATCAGCAAAGAGATCAATATAGAAACGATCGCAGAGACAACAACTATCGCCAGCGCGAAGGAAATAATCAAGGAAACAATGGCGGTCAGCAAAGCAATGGTGGCAATCAGAACAACGGTGGAAACCAGAACAATGGTGGCCAACAGAACAATGGTGGCCAACAAAACAACGGGGGGCATCAACAGCAACATCAACAAAATATAGCCCGTCCTGACCGCAGCAAACGTGGCCAACCCGATGAACATGGCTATAACTTTGACGGTGTGGTCATCGCAGAAGGTGTTTTAGAAATTATGCCTGATGGTTTTGGTTTTTTGAGATCAAGTGATTTCAACTACCTCAATTCTCCAGATGATATATATGTTTCACAACAGCAAATAAAGACCTACGGTCTACTCACTGGCGATACTGTTCTTGGAGCTATTCGTCCACCAAGAGAAGGTGAAAAATATTTCCCACTTATTCGAGTAGACAGCATCAATGGACGTGATCCGGGTTGGGTGCGCGACCGCGTTCCTTTCAAATATCTCACGCCTCTTTTCCCTTACGAGCGCTTCCACATCGCCGATAATAATTCAAATGTATCGATGCGAATTATGGACCTCTTCTCTCCTATCGGTAAAGGTCAACGTGGTATGATAGTGTCTCAACCGAAAACTGGTAAGACTACATTGCTTAAAGACGTTGCAAATGCAATCGCGCAAAACCACCCTGAGACATATCTTATCGTATTGCTGATTGATGAGCGACCTGAGGAAGTGACCGATATGAAACGCAGTGTGAAAGGTGAAGTGGTGGCCTCTACCTTCGACGAGCCGGCAGAGCGCCACGTGCGTATCGCCAACATCGTGTTGGAAAAAGCTAAGAGACTCGTAGAATGTGGCCATGATGTCTGTATCCTTCTCGACTCTATCACTCGTCTCGCTCGTGCATACAACACTGTGGCACCTTCTAGTGGTAAAGTATTGTCGGGAGGTGTGGAGGCCAATGCGCTTGAGAAACCAAAGCGCTTCTTCGGTGCTGCTCGTAAAATTGAGAATGGTGGGTCACTTTCGATTATTGCCACAGCCCTCGTCGACACAGGCTCGAAAATGGATGAAGTGATCTTCGAAGAATTCAAAGGAACAGGTAACATGGAATTGCAATTGGATCGCCGCATCAGCAATCGCCGCATTTTCCCAGCTATCGATATCCTCTCTTCTGGTACCAGAAAAGAAGACCTCATGCACGATAGAGATGTACTCCAACGCATGTGGATCCTGCGCAGACACCTCGCAGATATGAATCCTGTTGAAGCAATGGAGTTTGTAAAAGATCGAATTGAAAAGACAAAAGATAACTACGAGTTCCTTGCTACAATGAATTCATAATTACCATGTCTGAAAAAATCATGAAATATGTACCGTGGATTCTTGGCCTAATATGGCTGGGAATCCGCGTTTCATTGCATTATCTGATGAAGGACTCAAATTCCGACGGAGCGCGCTCGGCCGGGGTAATGACCAATCTGCTATTCCTGATTTTTATCATATTTTCAGTCCTATCGAAGCTTTATAAAGAGCGCAGGAAAGGAGCTACATCAACATTTTTTGGTGACTTTAAAACTGTTCTAAAAGAAAATCTCAAGTATTGCGTCGCCGCTGGAATTGGAATTGCAATCTTTTACAATTTTGTGAGCACAGAACTGCTTGATAGGCGACAACGGGATATACAAGCTACTATTGAAGCTCTGGATACCGAGGAAGAATTAAATAAAGTAAGGTCTGAAAATATTCAACTGAAAAATCTTAGCCGCGAAGAAATTATCTCCGCCGCCAACTCGAGAACGGAAATTTTCACCAATCCTAAAATCGTAAGCTCTGGCTCATTCTTGGTGCTTGTATTTGTGTCATTGATATACACTTTATTCGCTGTCTTGCTCTTTCGTTATTTTCTAAAAATGAAGTAGGCAATAAAGATTAAGCGCTTGTGTTTACCTTTGGCCGCCAATAAAGGAAGAATGAGAATAATCCCTTTTTGTTTTTTAACCATACTATTCGCTGCCCTTTCGCTAGAGTCATATGCTCAGGCGCGCAGTGGCACCAATCTTCCCCGTTTCGACTCGAGGTACTACCATTTCGGATTCCTATTGTCATATAATACCTCATCGTTTTACATTGATCGAAAATTCCCGCCTAATCCCAACGACTCATTGCTCAGCATTGAGAATGTACCTCAGGCAGGATTCAATCTCGCGCTATTAGCCAGCTATAATCCAGTTAAAAATGTCAACATTCGATTTATTCCAGGTCTGAGTTTTCAGGACCGTGGATTAAATTACACTTTCAAAACTTTTACGGGTGAGACGGAAACATTTCTGAAACGCACCGAATCTGTATGGCTCGATTTTCCGGTTGTTCTGAAACTTAGAACAAATCGCACTGGCAATTTCGCTGCGTATGCACTCATGGGCGGCAAGTACTCCCTGGATATGCAATCTCAAAAAGACGTTAATCAAGCTTTAGCACAAGACATCATCGTAAAGCTTACAGACAGAGATATATCTTTAGATTTTGGTGGTGGTTTCGACTTCTTTCTTCAGTATTTTAAATTTGCTGTAGAATTCAAAACGAGCATCGGGATGCGCAATGTCTTATTAGAAGAACCAACCCCCTTCAGCGCCCCCATCGACCAACTCCGCACCCGCACATTCATCGTGTCATTCACTTTTGAGGGCTAGAAAAAAGCGACAAGCGACAAAGCGACAAAGCCCAGTGACTATTTTAATTACGAACCAATAAAGGCTAGTTAAAAAGAAAAGGGGTAACAGAAATTATCCATTACCCCATTATCTTATTATCTTATTATCTTATTATCTTATTATCTTATTATCTTATTATCTTATTATCTTATTATCTTATTATCCTATTATCTGACTATCACGCTCGCGTTTGCTGTTTTATTGTTGGCAATTACTTGCACGTGATATACACCGGGAGCGAGATTAGCTACATTGAATGCAACGTTCTGCTTTCCTCTTGCATTATTGATAAGGTTTGAACTCACCATTCTTCCCTGAGCGTCGATAAGGTTTACTTGTGCAGCACCGTCAAAACTTCCTTTGAAGGCTACGTTCACAATATCGTTTGCAGGGTTAGGGAATAGATTAAACTCGTTCAATCCTTCAATGTCATTCACTCCAACTGTGATTGAAACGTTCACTGGAACTCTTTCAGATACACACTCTACCAACGGAGTGCTCACTTGCCAGTCGTAGAAGAAGTAATAGTAATTATCAAAATCCTGACCTGTTACCGTAGTGCCAGTAATAGCTCCATAAGTGCCGAGTGCATATGGGAATCCAAATGGTGCAGCAGATGTGAAGTCCTTGTCTCTCCAAAGGTTTGGATTGGTATTGGCCTGAGCTCTCAAACCAAGATTGGTACCAGCGGGCACATCAAAATTGAGTGTTACCACAGACTCACCTTGTGGTACGTTTACAGTAGCCTCTTGAATCGTGTTGCCAGCAGCATCTATCAACACAATTGTGCGGTTGCCTGCATTGTTTGCTTTTACTTTAACGCTATTAAGGGTAAATGGCTCATAAGCATCAAAACGTAAGAAGAAGTTAGCATTGGTAAGATTAGCACCTTCATCAGAAAGGAAATCTGCCTTACCACCTTGAGCAGGTCCACCATGTGACGTAGAAGATTCTACGTAATAAGTGGTATTGGCGGTGATTGCCGGTGTAGTAAAGTTGTTACCTGTTGCAATTGGCTCTGTTGCATTCATAGAATCGAACCACTCAATGTTTGAACCAGTAGCGGTCAAGTTAGCTGTCTGATTCAAAGCAACCTCAACGTCAGAAGCTACAGGAGCTGGGTTTGAGAGAACATTCACTTCAACCGACTCCGTTCTTTGAGTACCACAACCTCCTGTTACATCCACATAATACTCACCAGATTGTGTCACAGTGATTGATTGTGATTGTTGCCCATTGCTCCAAGCAAATGCAGTACCGTTGCTAGCCGTAATTGTTACAGTGCCTCCTTCGCAGAATGTTGGCTCACCTGCCAAGCTAACTGTTGGCGCTGGATCTTCAGTAACATCAATTTCTAAAGAGTTTGAAATTGATCCACAACCATTCTCATCATATACGATTACATAATAAACGCCATCAGCAAACGCTTGTGTGCTTGCTGTTGGGGTGGCATTGCTCCAAATGTAGTTTTGGAAATTGCCACTTGAGGTCAAATTGATTGGACAACCAGTTGATGAACCTACAATTGATGCAGTTACGTTAGCATCTGAACAGGTAGTTTCAGTAATGTTATGAAACTGATCAATCGCTGGGTTTTCAATTACAGTGATTGCTCCAGAAGGCCAGCGAATA
>CANGVZ010000092.1 GCA_947457285.1 Flavobacteriales bacterium
AACGAGTAAGAAGGCCTCGACAAGTGTTCTAATTACCTCCGCAATCGAGGCATCCAAGAATCGCGAAACGTCATACGCCACATTGTACTTCATCTTCGGAGGAAAAGCTGATTGCTCGAGCTCCTTCATGCGTTCCTTCACATTATGGATGACCTCACGCGCATTCGATCCAGGGCGTTGTTTCAACATAATTGAAGCAGAAGGGCGACCGTCGGTCTTGGAGTCCATGTGGTAGCTAAAAGAATCAAACTCCACCTTTGCAACATCTTTTAATCTTAAAAAAGATCCGTCTTCGTTGCTTCGAATAATCAGGTCTTCATATTGTTCGGGTAAAAAGAATTTACCCGTGTATTTCAGTACGTATTGATTTACTTGAGAAAGTTTATCAGAGCTCTCGCCCGTCTTACCAGGCGCGGCTTCTACGTTTTGGCTGCGAATTGCTGCTATTACTTCCTCGGATGAAATATTATATGACAGTAGTTTTTCTGGATTGAGCCAAACGCGCATCGAATAGTCGCGTGAACCCATAATCTCTGCGAAACCAACGCCATCAATACGTTTGAGTTCGGGAAGAATATTGATATCCGTAAAATTGTAAACGAATTTTTCATCAGCCGTTGCATCTTCGCTGTACAAGTTGAGGTAAAGCAGCATGCTGTTAACCTCCTTCTCTGTTACTACACCTGCTTTGATTACTTCTTCTGGAAGCTCATCAAGTACCGTTGAAACGCGGTTCTGAACATTCACCGCAGCTTGATCCGGGTCGGTTCCTACTTTGAAATAAACAGTGATTAATGTTGTACCATTATTACTGGATACGCTCGACATATAAGTCATCCCAGGCACACCATTGATGGCACGTTCGATAGGTGTTGCCACGGCCTTCGCGCACACCTCTGCGTTGGCACCGGTGTACTTCGCCGTCACCGTCACAGAAGGTGGAACGATATCGGGGAACTGCGTGATAGGCAAACCCATGAATGCGAGACCTCCAGCCAACACCAACAAAAGTGATATCACCAACGACAAGATCGGTCGCTCGATAAATAGACGTAACATAAGTTTTGTATAAGGACAGGCGTCTATTTATTTGAACGACACCCATCATTCGTATTTTTAAAAAGAGATATTATTTTCTTTTAATCACCGCGCCTTCTCTGAGATTTTGAACTCCTTGAGCAACGATTTCTTCGCCTGCGTTCAGGCCTTTACGAACGATGTATTTGTCGCCATGTCTTGAGTGAGCCTCAAAACTTTTCATGTAGACAGTATTATTTTTATCGACTACGAAAACGTAGTTTTTATCCTGTATTTCCAATACCGCTGTTTGAGGAATTACGAGCGCATTCTTAAACTTCTCAATGATGCGCACCTTACCAGTACTACCATGTTTGAGAAAATGGTTTTGATTGCGGAAACGCGCTCTGAGCGCAATAGCAGCGGTACCTTCTTCAAATTCACCCGCCATGGTTTCAATTTCTCCAGTCTCAGGATACTTCGAACCATCAGCGAGAATCAACTCTACGTTTTGATCAAAAATCGAATCTTTATTTGATTTAAAATAATCCAGATATTCCAATTCCGATACTCTGAAGTACGCATATACGGCTTCCATATCGCTAATGGTAGTGAGCAGTGCTCCTTCTGAAATGAGACTTCCGATACGGAAAGGGATTCTATCAATACGGCCATTGAAAGGTGATCTAATTTGACAATGCGAGAGACTTACTTTAGCAGCAACCTCATCCGCTTTTGCCTCTTCAACTTTGGATTTTGCTATTTCCAACTTCGCCTTTGCAAGTTCAAGCTCCGTCTCACTAACTACTTTTTTATCGGTGAGTTGTTTTACTCGGCGCACTTCCACTTCGGCAGACAACATCTCAGCCTCAGCGCTCTTTCTAACGGCTGATGCCTTATTCACCGCAGCTTGGTATTCTTCTGTATTGATTGAAAACAAGAGTTGTCCTTTAGAAACAAAGTGTCCTTCGTCCACAAAAATTTGATCGAGATAGCCTTCCACTCGCGCTCTGATTTCAACATTTTGGATGGCTTGAATGTCCGCTACATATTCCAGTTCCGCAGTGACATCTTCTTTGTTCACATTTACTATGGGTACCAACTCCACTTCTTCGGTTTGTTGCGCCACTTGGTCCTCAGAAGAAGATTTGAAGCCAAACAAGGCAACAATTCCAAAAATGACTAAAGCAATCGAACCAATGATCAACAGCGGCTTTCGCGATTTCATACAGATTATTTTTTGTTCTTTAAAAAAGCACTGCAAAACAATCAACGAAAAGCCTCACTTGTTTATGGATGAAATCCATATTAAGGAATTTTCAGAAAAATCGGATTGATTTTTTGAAATAATAAGAAATTAGAAATCGAGGTTGAGTGATAAATAGAACACACGTGGAAGTACTCTGCGATCGTCTACACCCCACGCCCAGTCAGCTCTGAGGAAGTATCCCAGCACGCGCGAACGCAGACCAAAACCGTATCCATAGACGATAGGATCTTTGTTGTTTTCTATTTCAACTGTTATTGGATTTCTTACGACTGTGGTCCGATTGAATAAGTTTTCATTGCTATAAGGCGATGGGCCTGTCCATGCAGAACCAGCATCAAAGAATGTCACGATTTGGAAGTTTTCAATGAAATCGCTCTTAATAGGTTTTTTCATGAAATACTTGAATACAGGCCAGCGAATTTCTGCATTAGCCAATGCAAATGAATTTCCATTGCGCGCATTTACGAAGAATCCGCGCATTGGCCCCATGAATGTTTGATGATAAAAGACAGCTGTATCGAGCCCCGGAAGTGAGTTATCCACTCTTTGGAAAAGCCAGTTGTCTACACCGCCTAAATAGTGAGCAAGTTTGTATCTGCCGAAGGTGGTGCTTCCACTTAATCGGAATGCAAAGATTAAATCGCGATGTATTTTTTTATAATGTCTAAAGTCAAATCCAAGGATATTGAAGTCCGAACGCTGGTCGAAAATTTCTGGTCTTTGATAACGCTCAACCCAAATCTTATAGCGTGTTCCATTATATAAATTCAATCCGCGATTCACTGTATTATCGAAAACGTATTCAAGACGTGCGCCCACTTGATACTGACGGAACGTAGGAGCTACAAGGCTTTGAGGATCTGTACTACTTGTCACTAAACGGTCTTGACGACCAATAACAGTGAGTCTCAAGCTCGCCAATTCAGTGAAAGGATATTTCCACTGATATTGCAGTGCGTGTGTATGAACTTTAAATGAATTAAAATCACTGAGTGTAGTTTGGGCTTGGCGTTGTGCGGTAAATTTCCTGTCAATTCTTCCTTTCAAATTTTCGAAGCTTACTCCAAAGTCATTGTTTTGCAAATCAAATGCGAGGCGCACTCCACCCACCAGTTTATAATCTTCAAACAAATCGCTTAGGCCAAATTTTATTAATCCAGATATTCCAGGGTTGATACTTGTCGGTGTAGTGAATTTTTGATAAAAGGCATTGGTAAAACTATTGTCTACTTGAGAAAGAACGTAATCAGTCGCAAAATTCAATCGGTATCCTCGAGACTTTGGAATCTCCAGTGTTTTGGCAATGAGTGTGTCTGTTGCGGGTGTGCCCTCTGGAGTTATTTCCTGAATGCGAACAGACTCTTTCTCGTAGGCATAGTCTTTCCGTTCGTCTTCGAAGACATAATTGAAAATATCCACTTCATCTTCAGCCAATGAATCCTTTTCAAAGGAGTAGATTTCAAAACGATCGGTTGGTTTCGATTCATTGTCTGCGGTAGGCAATACAGTTCCTTCAAATGACTTATCGTCCTCGCTATTTCCTAAGTAAACATAGGGTTTTCCTCCCGACTTAAACAACAAACTATAATCTCCAGAAGAAGGATTGAAGTGGTAGTCTTGGGGATTTCTTGGAAAGTTGGAAATGATGGAAGAAGTAGTAAAATATCTATAATGGATTGTTGTGTCAATACGTGCGATAGCACTATCAATTTTGGCGATGTAGCGATTTTCTATACCAGTTTCATCGCTGAGGTAGGTAAAGTGGCGGTTGCTATATTCATATGGGAGGCGTTCATCGGCTTTGGGAGAATTGGTGACGCGTTCCAAGATATTTGAGCGTGTGCTTAGGTTGTAGATAAAAATATCTTTATTCGTAGCCGTAAGCTCGCCCTTTGTATCTGTTCGCAGCGTGTCGTCAGGCCTATTGGACGCGAAGATTATTCTTGTATCATTCTCAATGAATCTCGGATTGATATCATCATAGACATCATCGGTGAGTTGTTCTTGATTATTTCCAATTACTTGATATAAATAGATATCAGTGCGACCCTTGTTGACACCGCTGAATAGAATTCTCTTTCCGTCTTTACTATAATAGGCATCGATGACCTTCTCAATTCTGAAAAGCTCCTTTTCCACCGCTTTCTTATCTTCAAGATTATAGTTACCAATGAAAGCGCGTCCTCTTTTTTCGAACATGTAGGTTAGCACACCAGAAGTTGGGTGCCAGGCGAGGATAGGGAACGACTCATCTGGCAATCTATCGAGACGATATTCTCGCTTGAGTATTCGCTTTAATTTTTTCTTTTCGAAATCGTACAACCAAATTTTGTACTGCCCCATTTCATGCGTCACGAAGGCGATCTTTGAACCGTCGGGCGACATTTCAAATTGAGAGTAATTGTACTTTTTCTTGTAGCGGACTGGGATAACGCCAAGCTTTTTGTTTTCCTTCTTCCATTCTCTCTTCTCAGCTTTCGTTGCATCTGGGCTAAGTGGTGCGGGCGCTCCAGGAATTTGCTGAAGTTTTAGCCTACCATATTTTTCTTTATAATACTTATTGAATTCTTTAGTGATTGTATCCACGTTCATCCCCAAGACAAATAAAAAACCGCTTTCTACATTTCGGCTTAGGCGCGTCATGTAGAGGATGTTGGGGATCACATTCTCTCCGTACACATCCGTGACGAAGGCCCAGAAAGCGTGGCCAGCGAGGCGGGCTTCTTTACCTTCATATCGGTTGATACCTGGCATTTTTTTGCGTTTCACTACATCGCGCATGAATGCTTCTGATTCAGGATCGCGTCTTTGAGAAGCATAGCTGATGATACCTTCCTCATACCATTTTGGTATACTGAGAAGGGTGCTCGACTTGAGCACATCCTTCCAATCGCCGCCGTACATCATGTTATTGAAGACGACTTTAGATAGGCTTTCTCTGATTTGTTTTTCTAAAGATTCGTGATCACCTTCATAGTACACAAACATCTTATTGCCCATGATGCGTGCGGCACCGCCGATGTTGAATTGGTCATCATTAGAAATACCGATATTGCTTTGTCTAAATTCACTTTGCTTTGAATAGCTCAGAATTTGGACTTTGTCTTCTAATTGGAAGTCGAAGAATTTCTGTATGTCCTTGATATTTCTATCCGCTGAGACCAAGACATATTGCGCGAGGTCCTCACCGCCTTGATAGTAGTAAACTTCAAAATTAGTGGTTGGATAATAGAACCATTCGAAATCGCGGTATTGAACCCTGTTTTTACCAAAATCCATATTTGATCCTTGATAAAATTGAGCCACCGCATGGGTTGAGCAGAAAATTACCGAAAGAAAAAAAAGTAGTTTATGAATTTGGTTTAAAGCCACCATAGCGTGCTAAAATAACGAAAGGATACTAAATATGGACGAAAAACCCCCAATAACGCACAAAGTTTCAGAAAATTTTTAAAATGAGGGTATGTTGCTCCCTCCGTATTTTTGGAAAAAAATAATATGTCGATTCATCTTTTCACTTTCAATGCCTTTCAGGAGAACACCTATGTTTTGGCCAACGGTGCCGGGCAAGCCATCATTATTGACCCTGGCATGACAGACGAAGAGGAAGATAAGGTGTTGTTTGAATTTATTGAAAATCGAGGATTGCAGCCCATTCTATTGCTCAATACTCATTGTCATATCGATCATATTTTGGGAAATGCCGCGGTAATTGAAAAGTACGGCATTCCATTCTATGCCCATGAAAAGGACTTGCCGACATTGGAGCGCGGCGCGGCAGCCAGCATGATGTGGAATATCCCCTATCGATTGAGTCCACAGCCGACAAAATTCATTGCTGAAGGGGATCGCATTGAATTTGGAGAACATAGCCTTGATGTCTTGTTTGTACCTGGACATGCGCCCGGGCACGTGGTTTTTGTAGATCATCAGCATGAAATGGTCATTGGCGGTGATGTGCTTTTTAAAGGGAGCGTTGGTCGTGTCGATTTGCCAGGGAGCAATAAAGAAGATTTGATTAAATCCATTCAGGAGAAAATGTATGCACTTCCGGATCATTATGTGGTGCATCCTGGCCATGGTCCAGCCACAACCATTGGCGAAGAGAAGGTGAGTAATTACTTCATAGGAGCGAATTACGTGCGTTTTTGATCAACGCGACTTCTTCAGGGTAAATGCAAATGTGCTACCGATAGCCTCTGTACTTCGTACTGAAATGGTTTGCTTGTGTGCTTCGATGATGTGCTTGCAAATGGCCAGACCTAGCCCCGAGCCCCCCTCGTTTCGTGAACGCGATTTATCGACGCGATAAAATCTCTCGAAAATTCTGGGAAGGTGTTCTTTTGCTATTCCAAGACCGTTATCCGCAACCTCAATCAGAATGTTATCATCCATGTCATAGAAGCGAATGCGCGTCTCACCACCCTCTTTGCCGTAATTGATACTATTTACGAGAAGGTTTGTAAATACTTGTTGAATACGCTTGTCGTCGGCTTCAACCCAAATAGGTTTTTCATTTGGATTTTTTAATCTCAATGTGATATTTCTATCCTTTGCCTGTTCCTCAAGGGAATCCATCATTTTTCTGGCAAGATCGACAATATCAAAACGTTTCAATACAAGACTAAAACCATCGCTTTCGATGCGGGTGATTTGATCGAGGTCAGAAATCAAATCGCTAATTCTATCGCAATTCGAAGCTGCCTTTTGCAAAAATTTACGCGTAAGGGTTTCGTCTTGTAAATCCCCTTCCAAAAGTGTGTCTACATAACCTTGGATATTGAAAATTGGTGTTTTCAATTCGTGGGCGAGATTGCCGATAAACTCCTTTCTAAAATTATCGGTGGCCTTTAATTCCTTTACTTCCTTAATTTTTTCTTCTGCCCAATCCATCACCTGTTCGTTTACGAGTCCCAAAACGTCGGTGCTCATCCGAATACTCGGCTTGATATCGCCTTGTGACGTTTTTAGAGAGTGGATGGTTTTGTAGATAATCTTGACTTTCGAATAGAGGAATTTTTCGATATAAAAAAAGATGATGAAGTATGAAATCACCACGCTGAGCATCACAAATAGAAGCAGCCACTGCCATTCAAATTCGCGATCGAGAAAATAAACTAAAAGGAAATACGTAAGCGCCAGCAAACCGGTGATCAGCGCTGAAGAAATTAATGCTACACCTTTCGGGGTCCTTTTAGACATCAAGGCTCAAATTTATAGCCTACGCCCTTTACTGTCTTAAAGTTTTCATCACCAAGTTTTTCACGAAGCTTGCGGATATGAACGTCTATTGTTCTATCACCTACAATGACATCATTGCCCCACACGCTCGCCAGGATATTTTCTCTGGTGAAAACTCGACCTGGAGCGGAAGTAAGCAAGGCAAGTAGTTCAAA
>CANGVZ010000093.1 GCA_947457285.1 Flavobacteriales bacterium
AAGATTGGTCACGTCGATGGTTTGAGTGCCACGACCAGCAATGTTTAGCTTCTCAGTGCTCACCATTTTACCAACTGCATCAGTAATGGTCATTACTGCATTATTCATTTCGCTCTTTACAGAAATATTCAATAGACCGTTAGTTGGATTTGGATAAGCGTTCAAACCAAAAGGGTTTGCAGACAATTCGTCAACACCTACCACATTCACACTCACTTCCACACGAGGAGAAACGCAAGTCATAGATTCCTTTTGTACTTTCCAGTTGTAGAAATAATAGTAATAAGAAGCACCGAATGAAGAGTTGGTAATCTCGCCTACAGTTCCGATAGCATATGGGTATGATACACCGCTATTGTTTCTGAACAAGTTGTTTTGAGGACAAAGGATTTGATAGCCATCTCCAGCAGGTACCTCGATATTTACGTCAACAGTAGTTTCGCCCAAACCAAGGAAGAAAGTAGCTTGACCAATTTCAACATCGTTTGCATCACGAATTACCAACGTACGATCGCCTTCTACTCCATTTGCAGGAACGATGCATGTAACTTGCTTTAAAGTGAATGGTTCTGAAGCATTGAAGTAGAGAATACCACCTTGAGATGGCAATCCGCCGCCACCATCAATATTTGGCTTACCACCAAACTCCTCTTCACCAGGATATAATACTGTGTTTTGTACCCAGTATGAAGCTTGATCTTCAACGATTGGAGTGTTGAAAGAGCTTCCGGTTGCTAAAACTTCAGTAGACGTTTCGGTAGCAAACCACTCGATGGTTTGGCCTGTTGCTGTCAATTCCACGCTGCCTGGCTCACCAATTTGAACATCTTCAACTACTGGAAGAGCTGGAGTATTTACAAGCACAGATACTGGCTCACTAGTAAGGGTATTACCGGTGCACTGACCAATTGCAGATACGTAGTAGTCACCTGATTGTGTTACTTCCAATTGAGTGCCTTGCGCACCATTATTCCATGTTGCATTGTTGACGCCGCTTACTGTGAGCTGAACAGATCCACCAGCACAGAAGTAGGTATCACCGAGCACAGAAACAACTGGCGTTGACTCTTGAATCACGTCGACATTTACAGTATTAGATGATGCTACGCAACCTTCTTCGTCAAATACATATACGCTGTAGTTTCCTGCTTGACCAACAGAAATCGCTTGTGTGTTTGCTCCATTGCTCCAAGCGTAAGTAGAGCCTGCAGGTGCAGAAAGTTCTACTGACTGGCCTTCGCAAATTTGCGTATTACCATTTACTGAAATAGAAACAGGATCAAGAGTACATGAAGACTCGATGATATTGTGCTGAGTGTTGATAGCTGGGTTTTGAATTGAAGTAACCATGCCACTTGGCCAGCGAATGATCACCTGATCGATCCCAGTTGCGGTTCCAAGACCGAAGTGAGCGATAAGTGAAGAAGCTGGATCAAAGCTGCGACCTGCGCGAACTTCTCTGATTTGAATTCCCCAATCTCCGTAGATTTCGATGCGTGCACCGATACCTTCTTTGTTGGAAACGATACCTTCCAAATCAAACTTGACCCAGTTGTTGTTGTTGGTTTGATTCATAAACATGGTGTTTCCACGAATCACATCAAGGAAACCATCATTGTTGAAGTCCCCAATACCACCCGAACTGAAGCTCAAGCTACTACCAGTGAATGTACCATCACCATTGTTCCAGTACATTTCGTTATCCATTTCTGAGAAAATATCTACAAATCCGTTGTTGTCGAAGTCAGCAGCGTCACAGTTCCAAGCACCGAGATCACCTGCATTGATACCTGTTGTTCCGATAATATCGGTGAAAGTACCGTCGCCATTATTCTCCATGAAACGGTTTGCCCAAGAGTGGTTTACAGTGAAAGCGTCAAAGTCGCCATCATTGTCGAAATCTTCGAATACAGTAGCCCAGCTTTGGTCGCCATCGTCCATGTTGATTTCTGGACCAACGCTGGTGAATGTGCCATCACCATTGTTACGGTACATCAAGTTGATACGCTGTGGGTCACCTACTGGTGCGCCACCACGGCATTTTGTGATATACAAATCTGGATCATAGTCATTGTCATAATCAACCCAAATAGCAGCATAATTACCTCCTGCATCAAGGGTATTGATAAGATTGAAGTCAAGTTCCAAAACGCCGTTTACGTTGCGATATGGGTGACTTTGATCTACGTCGTGACAAACGAAAGCATCGAGCTTACCATCATTGTCGATATCACAGAAAGTACTTCTCTGTGAAAAGATGTATTCTGGGAAAGCGTCTTCTGAGAAACCAGTACCATCGTTATTGGCATAAGCGAATGATACACGGCTTCCATTACCGAAGCATAGGTCGGTGTATCCGTTGCCATCGATGTCGGCAGCACAGATACTCCAGTTGGGTAGGTTTTGCACAGACATTTGGAAAAATGCTGGCGAGAACGTTCCGTTAGTATTTTGATAGTCGATGTAGATACCGTTGCTCATCACGCGAACGATATCATCCAGACCATCTGCATTCATGTCTACAGTGCAATCCCCAACGCTGGTTCCACCAACGCTTTGAATACCTGTAGTTACGCCTGTAAATGTCACCTGCGCAAACAGTGGAGAGACAATTGTACTCAGGCCAAAAAACAATGTAAAGATTTTCTTCATTGTATTGGATTTGGTATTGGTTTAAAAATTGGTTTCAAAGTGCTATAATACTAAAAATCAAAACACAAAAAGCAAAGTATGGAAAATAAAAACGCCCCCAGAGGGGGCGTCTTTATATATATTATTGGAATCTTATTGTTTGATCAATTTGATGCTTGTAGTAGCATCACCAGATACCACATTCAAGAAATAAACTCCAGCGGCCAACGCACGCACATCAACAACTTCGCTGCGGCTTCCGCTTGTATTACCAAGTTCCTTAGCAATCACACGGCGACCTTGACCGTCAACGATAGTGTAAGATACGCGTTCGCCGTTTAGACCTGCAAGGTTCAATCTGAACTCTGCGTTGGTTGGATTCGGATAAATACTTACCAATGTACCGTTTGACATTTCAGAAATACCAGTAATTGAAACCGCGGATAACTCAGTGCTACAGCCATTATCGTCGGTAACAACCACCGAGTACTCACCATCAGCCAAATTCACTTGATCTTCGTCTGTAGAGCCATTGTTCCAATCGAAAGAGTATTCACCAGTTCCTCCTGTTGCAGTGATAAAGATGAATCCATCATCCAAGCCACCATCGCCACCAAAGTCATCGACTGTTACAGTAAGTACCTCTGGCTCCGCAATGAGGATAGCGCCGATCACTTGAATCAAGCAACCGTTTTCATCTGTTACGAATGCATCGTAAGTACCAGGCTCAAGCTCTTCGAAAACGTTAGAATCGCTATATACATCTCCGTCGAGGCTGTAGTTGTAAGCGCCTGTACCGCCTTCTGCAATGATCTCGATAAGACCATCAGCATCGCCATTACATGAAACGTCCAAAACGTTGAAAGAAACAGAAAGTTCTGCTGGATCTTCGATAACTACGTCTGCCGTAGCAACGCAGCCTTCAGCGTCTGTAGCGCATACAGAATAAACACCCGCAGCTAAGTTTTCCGCCATGTTCACTTCTCCTGACTCGCCAGTGCAACCGATATCATAAGTCAAATCACCGGTACCACCAGAAGCAGCAACTACAAACATACCGTCTGTGTCGCCAGGACAACTTGGGCTGATAGCTTCAATCTCAATATTGATAACTGGTCCACCAACTTTAACGTATTCAATTGATGCCTGACAGCCATTTTCATCGATGGCATACATTGTATAGGTACCAGGGGTAATATCGTTTAAAACGAGGTTAGATACATTTCCTTCCAACTCGTAAGTTCCATCATCTTCCAGACTCCAGTCTACGTCGCCTGTTCCACCTGACCATGTGAATACCTGAGTACCATCAGCAGAGTTGAAACATGTTGCGGGTGCGCTCGCTCCTAAGAACAGAATTAGCTGAGGAGGACTTACTATAGTAAAATCGTCAGATACCGATACGCAACCGTTTTCATCAAGAGATGAGAAATAGTAATTTCCACCAGCCAAGCCGCAATATTCAGCAGAAGGCATACCTGATTCGATTACTGAATCATCACTAGCGTGAATAGAAAAAGAAACCGTTCCAATTCCACCTGTGAAATCAACGAGTGCACAGCCATCATTGGCACCACCGCAAGTCACATCAAGAATACTTGCGTCACCGAAAATAACAGGTGATGTGATAATATCAACGAACTCTACGATTTCGCAGCTTCCATAGATTCCACCTGGGTTGAATAACTCATTGTAAAACTTGCGATCACGAGCAACGATTGAATAACCAGCCTCAGCAAGTCCATCAGCAGAATAAGTACCTGAACTAGCTACTGGATCTGCACCGTCGAACTCAATTTCCAAAACGTCTTGGAATCCGGTTACAACAACATTGATAGATCCATTTTCATCACCGAAACATGTTGGATTGACAGTAGAAATATCTTCAAATGCGAGAGCGCACTCATACAAGCAAGTACCATCATTGAAGCCTGCCATTTCATCATAGTTCAAAGCTGTAGGATCTGAACAGCCTGGTGTTCCGCAACCTTCAGTTCCAAAAGACAAACCAGCATAGAGCGTTGCTCCATTTGTTTGACCTTGAAGTCGAGCTTGAACGTTGAAAGAACCACAAACGCTGCCAGAAGTAGTGATTTGTGCGATGAGTACGCGAAGGTCATCACCAGCTACAACGTTTGGGTTGGGTACTCCTTGAAGATTCAAAGGTGCAGCGCTCCATGCGCCACCAATGGTGGTATTCAACAAGAGGTTGCCATCACCATAAGGCTGGGTATCAAAACGACCAGCCCAGGGAGCTGCCGGATCTTGCGCAATCAGCACATCCGAACCAGGGTCAGTATTACATGATCTTCCGATGGTAACGTAAGAATCATACTGTAGCGAAGGAATAACACCATAAAGGTTACAATTATTCGCACTTCCTGAGGCGTTTGATGGCTCTTGAGAGTTCCAAATACCGTCTGGAACGTTCAATGCTAGTGGTGCAATATCAGAACCCGATACGCTGAGTACCATGTCGCCAGGGCTAGTGCATTCTGCATAAATTCTGTAAGTGGTGTGTCCGGCGGGGTAGCCCGTTACTGTTCCATTGTCAGTGTAGAACTCTTCAATGGTGATCCCTGTAACTTGAGCCGAAACATGTGCAGTAGTGAAAGCTGCAAAAAGAAAAAGTAGACTTTTCTTCATGTGTTGCTTGATTTTGGGTATTAAGGTGATTAAGATTATCACGCCAAATATAAGTGATTGTGCAAAAGGTGCAAATCAATGTTTAAAAAACATTTTTCACCATAAAAAAAAATCGCCCCTTCCGTTTGGAAGGGGCGATCTGAAACCTATTGGTTATTAATAGCTTATTGAACTACGATCTGACGAACCACTGATGTATTGCCGTTGCTGATTTGAACTGCATAAACACCTGCTGTCAAATTGTTTACATCCAATTCAACATTTGAAACTCCTGTTACAGTGCCCAAATTGATATTTCTTACAACTTGACCAACATTGTTAACAAGATTGATTACTACTGTTTGAGCATTGAGGTTGTTGAAACGAACGTTTACAACATCATTTGCAGGAACAGGGAAAATGCTAAGGTTTGATACTGCCTCATTTTCTTCTACGTTAATCAAACATGAAGAACACTCGTCAAACGTGTAGCAAAGTTCAATTGCTTCATCGCTAGTACGAACGAAGTTTCTGTTGTCTGAGAATGTACCGTTATCAACACCACATCCGCCGATTGAAGAGAAGTCAGCTGTTTCTTCCAACCAATCAGTAGCTGTATTGAGGTTGTCAAGACCGATTACGAACTTGTAGAAGCCTTGTTGTGGACAGAACTCAGTGATAGTTTTTTCCCAAACACCATCTGGACCTTCTGTCATTTCAAGAGCACCACCTTGCCATCCTGTGAAGTCACCCATTACCCACAAAATGTGACCTTGTGGAACAACGTTATCACCAGGATTAACACGGAATGTTACGTCAGCTGGAGCATAGAATGCGCCACATGGGTCAGCTGAACCGAAGCATACGTTTGGAAGAGTTTGGTCAGCGCCAGCTTCAACAGTCAAGCTTCTGTCGCCAGGGAAACCTTCCCATCCGCCACCACCGATTCTAAACTTGTATGCATAGTTACCTGGCTGCAATGGAAGAGTCAAAGTGTAGATACCATCTCCGTCATCATCTGACATTGGCTCACCTGCACCCCAGTTGGTAACAGTACCCATAAGATTTATACCTTCGCTCACATCAGCGCATGAGTTGTTCATGTCTACATTGAAAGTGATTTGGCTTGGTTGAACGCAGAAATCACATGCATTGTAGCAATAGATTTGTTGAATAGTGTTCATTTCGCTTGTGCTCAAAGAACGGTTACCATTACCTGGGCCGCAAGCACCGCTAATGTTTTCATTAGGGAAATTGAAATCTGGACCATTGATAAACTTGTACTCCATGCCTGTGATGTCACCAACATTGAGAACTACAGTCCAGATACCATTGCCGTCATTGTCCTGAAGTGGAACAAAGCTTGTCCAACCGCTACCTGGGAAATCACCAGCAACGTGAACACCATCTGGGTGAATATCACCTGTTTCAGTGTTTGGATCATAAGCTTCGCCAGTGATACCATCACCATCGAGGTCTACCAATGACATGTCCACTTGAAGCAATACAGCCTTATCGCCGCATGCTACGCAACCGCCAAAGCATACATCGTAAGATGATTCTTCGCTTACCCAGAAATATCTGTTGGTAGTACCATTTTCGCGGCAAAGGTCTGGAACTTGCTCTTCGCCTGGCCAGTCGTTACCATTGATAAATTTGAATTGATATTGAGCTGGAAGAAGATTCAATTCAACTCCGTAAATACCATTTCCAAGATCTTGTAAGGCAATAGAATTAGGACTCCACTGAGCGTAATCTGAATTAATTACACTACCATCATAATTAGGATCATTGAAGTTTCCTGCGAGGTGAACCCCGTTTGGAGAAACTGTCTGATCGCTCATGTCAACAGTAAAAGCAACAAGCACTTGGGCATTCGCAGCGAAAGCCATAGCACTTGCAAAAAGAAATGCGTAGATTTTTTTCATTTGGTTTGTTGTTTGGGTTATACTTGGTGTACTTTTAACACTTTCCAAAAATAGCATTTTTACGAATACACAAACATTCGACATGAAATTTTCATTAAAAGATATCAAAAGGACTAGATTCACACTGTTTATCAATACATTAATCCTATTTTTTACCCTTCCGACTGACAGTTATTCACAACAAGGCATTATCGAAAGAGTCGACCCTCCAAATTGGTGGATTGGCATGGAAACAGATACTGTAGAACTTCTTGTAATGGGCGCCAACATTGCAGAGTATGATATTTCATTAAATGAAAAATTTAC
>CANGVZ010000094.1 GCA_947457285.1 Flavobacteriales bacterium
GGCGATGTTAAAAATGCAGAGCTTATCATTTTAGAAGCGGCTAAATATGCCCTCACTGAAACGGCACGCGTTGAACTCAAAGCACTGCTAAGTTCCATTTGGTTGGGTCGTTTGGTGGTTCCCTACGATGAGCTATTAATGACACAGCTCAAGGAATTGCTTTGGGAATGCCTTACCTATTACGAAAAGAACAAGCGCCCTTTGCAAGCTGCGCTTATTCTGATGGACGCTTCTCAGGTGGCTAACTTCAATGATAGTTTTTCAGAGGCATTGGGCTACATCAGCAAGGCCGTTGACTTACTTCGTAAGGAAGAGCAACCTGAACTGCTCGCACAGGCACAGATGCGCAAGGGCACATTACTCTACACGTGGGCGCAACAAGGAAATATTCAATTCTATAAAGGGGCGATGGAAGCATTGCAAGAAGCAGCAAAAGTTTTCACGCGTGAAGCCGCCCCGCAGCAATTTGCCGAAATACAACACTTACTTGGAATCATCTATTCTGAAATACCAGACGAAGCAAAAAAGAAAGGTGTGTGGGCAGCCGTCTCGTCTTCCTCATTTAAAGAGGCGCTTAATTTTTTTACTAAGGAGCAGTATCCGTATGAATACGCCACCATTTGCAACCACTATGCGAATGCATATATCAAATATCCGGCTTCGCGCAATTCAGACAACGTAGCAAAAGCATTGGAAATGTTTAATGAGGCCTTGGAAATCCGAACAGCAGAGCGTTACCCGATGGAGCGTACTTTAACATTGCTCAATTATGTGGAAGCAAGCTGGTATGCAGATAATGGTCAAGATGAATTTAACGAGACGCGTTTCAGTGACATGACTGCCAAGCTGCTGGAAATCGAGGCTTTGTCTAAAGACCCAAACATATTAAAAGAAGTAGCTGAACAACGCTCGCGATTGCAAGGCTTAAAGGCGTTGATGTAGAATTGGCCATCACCCTAAAAAGCCACTCCAAAAAAATAACACTTTTTAGAAAATGTTTTCTAATTATTTAATTTGCAATCTCTTACGCATTTGATAGGTTTATTCCTTTAACAACAAGTGCCTTTGTGGCCAATTGTTTTCATGCACGAGATTTCATTAGTCAGAAATATTTTTAGAACCATCGAAGAGCAGTTTCCCGACTCATCACCAGAGAGTATAAAATGTATTTACTTGCGGGCGGGAGAACTTTCGAACGTTCAACCTATTTTGATGCAAAATGCTTTTGAGGCGGTTATACAAGACGACCTACGCTACCGAAACGTAAAGCTGGACGTAGAAGTCACCCCCATTCTTATTTATTGCGAAATCTGCGACAAGACTTCGCAAGTGAAACATTACAAATTTATCTGCGAATGTGGGCGGCCTACCAAAAATGTAATTCAGGGAGATGAATTGCTGATCACTAAAGTTGAATTTCTTAACTAAGAATAAATGAACAATACCATGATACCGATAAAACCCAAATCGAACCGTGCTCCCGTGGGCAATATTCCTTGTGATAACACGACCTTGAATTTATTGAAAGCAAATGATTTTGTGGCCAAAGCCATCCGCGATCGGTTACCCGATATGCTAATCGTAAATGTATGTTCTTCGCCCGGCAGTGGCAAAACCACGTTGATGCAAGAAACTGGCAAGCGTTTGAATGGTAAAGTTAATATGGCCGTATTGGTCGGTGACCCCGAAACGGAGCGCGATGCCGTCCGTATGCGCGATGTGGGCATCAATGCGTTACAAATAGTTACAGGTGGCATGTGCCACATTGAAGCACAAATGATTTTGCAGGCGTTAGACCACATTGATTTAAAGGACGTAGATTTATTGTTTATCGAAAATGTTGGCAACTTGGTTTGCCCCGCGGCTTTCGACCTGGGTGAAGATTATCGCGTAACCGTACTTGCCTCCACCGAGGGTGACGACAAGCCGAAAAAGTATCCACGGATGTTTCACACCAGCGAGTTACTATTAGTTTCAAAATCAGACTTGCTCCCCTACGTGCCTTTTTCGGTGGAAGCCGTTACCAAAGATGCCCGTGATGTGAATCCTGACATTGAAGTAATGACAATATCGAGCATCAAAGGTGATGGTTTAGATGCATGGTGTGAGTGGCTATTAGATCGGGTAACCCAGAAAAAGAAAAGTAGAGCAGGAGAAACTGAACTAATCAAGAAGCCTATTATTTTTTAAAATGACTTACCAGATAAACATCTCGGGAATTGTGCAAGGCGTTGGCTTTCGCCCGATGGTGTATGCGGTAGCAAAAGCAAATGAAATTAATGGCACCGTTTCAAACTCAGCCGAGGGTGTGTTGATACAGTTCAATGCAGAAGAAAAGAAAGCTCAGCAGTTTTACAAATCGATTCTTAGTAATCTACCTTCCAATAGCAAAGTAACACACCATCAGCTAACGGAGATAAAAAATCAAACATTCAGAACTTTCAGTATTGTTGAATCAACAAACTCGGCAACTACCAGCGTGATGCTCTCACCTGACTTTGCTATGTGCGCTCAATGCCGAGAAGAATTACATAATCCATCTAACAGAAGATACCACTATCCTTTTATCACTTGCACAGAATGTGGCCCCAGGTATTCTATCATTCAAGGCCTCCCCTACGATCGCGTCAACACTGCGATGAGTGATTTTGAGATGTGCGAAGGGTGTACCGCGGAATATTCGGCAACCAGCGACCGTAGATTTTATTCACAAACCAACTCGTGCGGCACGTGTGGAATCGAACTGCGACTTCATCTATCGAGCGGTGTTATTGAATCCCAAACGGAAATCTTAGACAGCGTCAACCAACTCCTGCTTCATGGAAAAACAGTGGCGGTAAAAGGAGTAGGTGGATACTTATTGCTGTGCGATGCCACCAATAAAGAGGCTGTTGTCCAACTTCGCAAACGCAAACACCGACCGACAAAACCGTTTGCTGTTCTTTATCCAACTCTTTCACACATTCAAAAAGACGTTAGCCTTCGCAAAGAGGAAGCAGACGCGCTACAAAGTATTGAAGCACCTATCGTTATCGTTTCATTGAAGTCGAATTCCACTACGGAAATTCAGACAGAGTTGATTGCTCCTGGGCTTCACTCAGTTGGTGTGATGCTTCCGTATGCTCCGCTGCTAGAACTATTTGCTTTTCAATTTCAAAAACCACTGGTCGCCACAAGTGCCAATATCAGCAATTCGCCTATTGTTTATCAAGATGACGAGGCCGTTGAATCCCTATTTGCTGTAGCCGATGCCGTGCTTGTTCATAATCGCGAGATCGTGATTCCGCAAGACGATTCTGTTGTACGCTTCACTAATAAAGGGACAAGAATTGTTATGCGGAGAGCGCGAGGCATGTCCCCCTCTTACTTAGGACCTAACCCAACAGAAGAAAATATTCTGGCAATGGGTGCGCAGTTGAAAAGCACCATCGCCTTACAGCACGCTTGCAACACTTACTTATCGCAATACATTGGCGATCTCGAAAGTGCAGATACTGAAAAAAGTTACCAGACGATTCTAAACCACCTCTTAGCGGTAACAGGTGCCGAACCAAAACTAATCGTTACTGACTTACATCCAGACTACACCTCTACACGGCTGGGGCAGCAGCAGGCATCTTCGTTGAATGTTTCCGTCAAACCAGTGCAGCATCATGAAGCGCATTTGGCTGCGGTACTTTCGGAAAATGATTTATTAAAAAGTGACGTTTATGTGTTGGGCGTTGTGTGGGACGGCACCAGCCTGGGAAGCGATAACAACCATTGGGGCGGAGAGTTTTTCAAATGGCATGAGCAAGAGCTATCACGCATTGCACACGTGAATTATTTTCCCATGCTATTGGGCGATAAGATGGCTCGCGAGCCGCGGCTGTCTGCGCTGGCTACCGCGCCTACTGACCATATTCACTTACTTAGAAGCAAATTCACTGCACAAGAATGGAAGATTTATGTTTCTGTGTTGCAAACAGAATCAACAAAAACTAGCAGCATGGGTCGTTTGTTCGATGCGGTAGCAGCATGGTGTGGCCTCTGCGACAAAGGCAACTATGAAGGAGAAGCGGCACTGCTACTTGAGGAAGCGGCAAGAGGCTTTATTCGATCACAAGGACCTGGCTATTTTCAGTCGTATCAAATTCAACATCGGGGCGAAACAATCGAGACCTCCTCTCTAATCAATCAAATAGTAGACGATGTTCAACGTGAGATTGACTCGGCTGAAATAGCCGCCCGATTTCATTGCACATTGGTACATCTGATCAGAATAGTGGCCAAACAAAATCAGTTAAAATCAATTGCGTTTAGTGGCGGTGTTTTTCAAAATGCCTTGTTGGTTGAACTGATTGAAAACCATTTATCGGATGATTTCAAATTGTTTTTTCACAAGCAGCTCTCACCCAACGATGAATGTATCTCTTTTGGTCAATTAGCACACGCTCAAATAATTTCTAGTTCATTAACTCATAATTCCAATTCAAATGTGTTTAGCAATACCTGGTAAAATCAAGTCGATCGAAAGCATGTACAATGGCACCGTGCAGATGGCAAAAGTTCTGTTTGGAGGAATCACCAAAGAAGCAAGTCTCGAAATGGTGCCCGATGCTAAAGTCGGTGACTATGTGCTTGTGCATGTAGGTGTGGCGATCAGCAAAGTCAACGAAGACGAGGCACAAAAAATATTTGGCTACTTGCGCGAAGCAGGTGAGTTGGACGAGTTGATCGGATAGCAAATTGCTTTTGATCAATAACAAAAAATAAACGGTAACATCTACACATGAAATCGCCATTAAGATGCTCTACACACAACGGTATGAAAATCTCAGCGATTCCACGTGGCAACTAAAGAACAATTATTAACACATGAAATATCTCAGCGAATACAGAAGTCCGGAACTAGTTGACTACTTTTTGAAAGAAATCAAACGAACCGTAACAAAGCCGTGGGTGATTATGGAAGTGTGCGGAGGACAGACCCACAGCCTTGTCAAGAATGGTCTGCTTACGATGTTGCCCGAACAAGTGCGCATGGTTCATGGGCCCGGTTGCCCTGTTTGCGTAACACCTCTCAATCTTATCGACAAAGCCGTATTTCTTGCCGAAGAGAAGAAAGTAATTCTTTGTTCGTTTGGCGACATGATTCGTGTACCCGGCTCAAAAAAGAGTCTGTTAGATGCGAAAGCAAACGGTGCAGACATTCGCATTCTTTATTCGCCTTTGGAAGCGGTAAAAATTGCTTCAGAAAATCCTGATAAGGAAGTGGTGTTCTTTGCGGTAGGATTTGAAACTACCGCTCCGGCCAATGCGCTCTCGGTGATCCATGCCAAGCGGCAAGGTCTAAAAAATTATTCCATACTCACCTCACATGTGTTGGTGCCACCAGCTATGGAAGCCATTGTAAATGATGACGAAAATATCGTACGGGGATTTTTAGCTGCCGGCCATGTATGCACTATTATGGGTTTGAGTGAATACTACCCAATTGTAGAAAAATACAAAATGCCGATGGTGGTAACAGGTTTTGAGCCAGTCGATTTACTCCAGGGAATCTCTATGCTCGTTTCACAATTAGAAAAGGGGGAGTTTAAATTAGAGAATCAATATAGCCGGGTGGTAGAGGAAGAAGGCAACCCTGCAGCACGCAAAGTAATCAACGATGTGTTTGAGTCATCCGATCGAGAGTGGCGCGGCATAGGTACGATTCCCGGAAGCGGATTTGAATTACGCGAAGATTTCTCGGAATACGATGCGAATAAAAAATTTCAAGTCAACATTGCAAAAGCAGAGGAAAACAAAGATTGTATTGCAGGGCAAGTACTGCGTGGCCAAAAGAAACCGCACGAATGCAGTCAGTTTGGAAAGCGATGTACACCTTCCAACCCATTAGGTGCTCCGATGGTTTCATCGGAAGGCGCGTGTGCCGCCTATTATCATTATTCGAATGTTGGTCAAAATGAATTATTAAACGCATGAGTGTGAAGAAAACAGTATCCACTATTTTTTTGGTTGTATTTTTTGCTTTGGTGCAGGCGCATGAATATTGGATTATGCCTACCCGCTTCTTTTTTGAGAAGGACGAAAGTGTCTCACTAACTGCCATGGTGGGCGAAAACTATGAAGGCCACGCTTGGGGAGGTGGAGGTCGAAGTCTCACCAGTTTCAAACACTTTACTTCTGGTGGTATGACTGACGAGTTTAACTCAATTAAGCAGGACACGGGCAAAGTTTATATTGAACCGTTGAAACTTACACAAGAAGGTACTCACTTGTTAGCCTTTACAACTAATAGCCAGTACCTGACACTAGCACCCGATAAATTTACCGAGTACTTGAAAGAAGACGGCCTAGAAGGGGTAGTAGCCTATCGCACAAAAAATGGCGAGTCAAATTTAAAGAGCAGGGAGTTATACAGGAGGTGTGCAAAAGTATTGTTGCAAGTCGGAAAGAAGACGGATATCTCCTTTCAAGCGAAGACGGATTTAGTGCTTGACATCAAGCCACTAAAAAATCCGTACGAGTACAAATCCGGAGATAAGCCAAGTTTTCAAATCTACTATGAAGGCAAGCCCTACAATAATGCTTTGGTAAGATGCTGGCATCGCGTAAATAATAAAACCGATATGCAAATGCAGCGAACAGATAAAAACGGGTTAGCTACCTTCAATCTTGAGGGTGAAGGCAACTACATGATTAGTGTTGTAAAAATGGATAGACTTAAAGATACCAAGCAAGCCGATTGGCAAAGCACTTGGGGCAGTCTGGTCTTTGGTGTAAAATTCTGATGAGCGACCCAAAAATAAAAATGAATCTTAGTTGCCCGATGCCGCAATTGGATTTTGACGTCATCACGTTAGGACATGGCAGCGGTGGAACGCTAACACAAAAGCTTTTAGATAGCGGAGTATTTACCGTGTTATCTAATTCTTTCTTAGACCAGCGGCATGATGGCGCTATGTTCACCATACCGGGGCGCATTGCTTTTAGTTCAGACAGCTACGTAATCTCTCCTATTTTTTTTCCGGGAGGGAACATTGGAGAATTAGCCATCAATGGCACGGTGAATGACTTGGCCATGTGCGGAGCAATCCCAAAATATTTGTCATTGTCATTTATCATTGAAGAAGGCTTAACGATGGTGGAGTTTTGGGAAATCATCAACAGCATCAAGTCAGCATGCGACAGCGCGGGCGTACTTGTAGTAACCGGTGATACCAAAGTGGTGGAGCGCGGAAAAGGAGACAAGATATTTATCAATACAAGCGGCATTGGAGAAGTCCATTCGAAGGCAAACATTTCAACATCGCGAATTATGCCGGGCGATCGAGTAATTGTGAGTAATCAAATCGCTACACATGGCATGTCCATCATGTCGGTACGGAAAGGCCTTGAGTTTGAGTCCACAATGAAAAGTGATACACGGCCTCTCAATCACGTTGTAAAAAA
>CANGVZ010000095.1 GCA_947457285.1 Flavobacteriales bacterium
CTTATTAATGTCCTTCATGGAATAAAATTATTAAAAATTTCCAATAGTTTCAATTTGAACTTTTGCTTCTTTCTATTGGTCCGCTTGGTGTGCATCCACACTCAACCCAAATCGCGAACTTGAATAAATTCCTTCGCAAAAACAATATGCCTGAGTTATCTCTAATTCCCGTTTCATTGGACTCGAAGATATGAATTTTACTTTTCTCTAATTCATAAAAAATTCAACTCCATTTTCAAAAGTCGATTATAGAAACTAAATTCTAATAACCTCTTTCCCATAAGTATGCTGTAAAAAGTCGATTAGCTTCTTCTGATCAATCGAAATTCCGCACGGAAGAGTATACTTCTTTTGCGATTTCATGACGACTTGAGGCCCGTAGTCCAATTTGGTTCCAGGCAACACCTTCACCTCAATAAAATAGTCTATATCAGATTTTGGTAGTACTATATCAGAATAAAAAAATCTCCTTATTATAATTTTATCTGCGTAATATTCGTACCTGTATCGCCAAATTATAAATATAAAAATGAGACATAAAGAGCATAAGATCACTCCCACCCACGCCAGATTGATTGCAGCGTAGAATAGACCTAGAATTGCAAATGACGGAAAAATCATATGCACCCAAAACCAAGGAACAATCGTCTTTAATGGTTTCATTTCCCTGAGAAGTTTGTAGCGTTATTCAACTCACCTTTAGGACGTGCGTCCTTGGCTGTGCATTTCAATGTTTCAATTACCAATATTACATTTAATATCACAACTCACGTTCGTAAAGATAAAAGTAAATATGATTTAAAAGCCTATGATTATTAATGGCAACCTTTAGATTCCTGAATGACAGCGAAAGCAATGATATCTGCAATTTCAAAATAAGCTACTTCAAGCATCCTCCCCTAAATACTTCGAAAGGTACTTTTCTTGAAAATACCAGTTCTTGGGCGTCTCTCCCGTTATCTGCTTTACCATTTCCAAAAAATCTCTCACCGTCCAGCCACAAGAGTCGGTAGCTCTTAGAATAAGACTCTTCCCTTCTTTAATAACCAAATAAAATGTCGCTCAGTCGCTTAGTCCCTCCGTCGCTAGTCCCCAAAGGAGCACACCCTAGCCCCTAACCCCGTCCCTCCGTCGCTCCGTCGCTCAGTCGCTTAGTCGCTATTCCATAAATCCCTTCCCCCGAAAGATCTTCTCTTCGCACTTCTCCAGACGCGAGAGGCGGGTGGTGGCGTTTTTGGCAGAACCGATGTGCATGATATATCCGCGCTGACGCCCCGGCGTCAAGGCATAAAACGCGCGCTCCAATTCCTTATCCTCCGCAAACCGCTCCTTCATCACATCGGGCAACTCCATCACTTTACTCGCCTTCTCAATCTGCTGCCCACTCTCTTCTATCTCAATGGCTTTTTGTAAAAAATACAATATGTCCTTGCGGTACTTAGCTACTTCCGAAACATCTCGCAATCGCACCACACGGCCTTCCTGGCTGTATTCACCAGCCTTTACCAATATGCCGCGGTCATCGGGTATCAAAGCCCCTTTGAAAAAACTTACTACACAATTGTCCTTAAACGCGCCGATCATGGCAACGTTCTTCCCATTATGGGTATAACAAGGCGCACTCCATTTCAACTCTTCTTTCATTCCACTTTCCAACATCAACTGTCGAAGCTCGTGCAAGAGTTCAGACCAAATGCGCGCGCTGCAACGCTCTGTTGCGTATCGTTCACAACGGCCGCAGCCGTCTAAAAAATAATGATCTACACTTGGTATTCTCGGTGCGAGTGCCATACTAATTATTTTTAAATAATTTCTTTCGATGCTTCTTACCCCAATCCCGCATGGCTTCTATCACTGCATCCAACGACTTGCCATAGTCGGTCAAACTATATTCTATCACTACAGGAAAACTGTCATGCACGGTGCGTTTAACCAATTGATTTACTTCCAAGTCGCGCAGTTCTTTCGACAACATTCGTGGTGTAATTCCTTCCACATCGCGCTCTAAGTCAGTGAAACGTTTGTTGCCAAATGACAGGGCAATCAAAATGGGCAGTTTCCACTTCCCATTGATAATATCCAATACATCCCGCACAGGACGTATAAACTCCTTACACTCTCCCTTCGTTTTCTTGATTGCTAATTTGTTCATGCTACTTCCCTTTAGTATAGTGCTATACTTTCGATAGCGAAGGTAAAATAGTTTTGCCAAAAAAAACATTACCATGAAAGTTTTAGTATTCGGAGCTGCAGGCTCACAACAATTTCCCGTCATCGCTGCATTAGAATCCAAAGGCATCTCCGTGATTGCCAACACCCACTCTCAGGCCAACGTTGAACGCCTTCAGGCTACGGGCGCAGAAGTTGTAATCGCCGATATGGCGGATCGCGATCGCATCTTTGAAATCACAAAAGGTATCGATGCCATTTCATTCCTGGCGCCTTTCTTCCTTGCCAATCCGAGCGATGGATTTGTGTATGCTAAAAACGTAATCGATGCCGCTGTCGCCAATGGCGTGTCTTCTCTTGTATGGAATACAAGTGGTTTTATCCTCCCTTTCAAAATTGGCAATCCTTCCATGGATGTTCGTCTCGACATTCTGGAATACCTACAAAACAGTGGGCTATCGCATATCGTGATTGAACCATCTGTCTATATCGAAAATCTTCTCGGCCCATGGACAGCGCCATTCGTAAAAAATCAAAATGCGCTCCTCTACCCCACTCCCGAAGATATGCGTTTGGGATGGATCGCTACAAAAGATGTGGCGGCATTGGTAGCTCAGGCTATTATTTCTCCCGACCTTTCTGGCCGCCGTTTCAGAGTGAGTGGTCTTGAAAATGTAACCGGTCCTGAATTGGCCTCACAGTTTTCCATAGCTTTAGCAAAAAACATCTCCTATCGTCAAATGCCTCCCAAAGAATTTGGAGGAATACTCGATCAGTTGTTCGGTCCTGGCGCTGGCATCGGCGCGGAGAAAATGTATCAAGAATTAACGGATACCAAACGCTACCCTGAAATGTATGCCGCAGAAATGCCCGAAGTACTGAAAGCGCTACCTGTGAACATGACTTCCATTCAAGAATGGGTTAAGGAAAATCAAGTAGCCTTTTTGTAATAAATACAATAACTACATTCAGTTTTTATAATCAACGTCCTCCTTATATTCGTAATAGATTTGAAATCGATGAAAAAGAGAATATTCTTCATTGTAGCAGCTATCATTGCGACGTGCTCCATCGCTGCAACTGTCCTACCAAGGGGTTCTAAATCTTTGGCTCAAAAGGAGGAAAACCCAAAAATACAAATGGATAAACCACGATTAATATACGTCTATGACGCCCTTTGTGGCTGGTGTTTCGGGTTCAGCCCCACGATGAAACAACTTAAAAGTCACTATGGTGAAAAACTCGACTATACCATCATTAGTGGAGGCTTGCGCCTTCCGCCCAATACAGGTCCTATAGGAGTAGTAGCACCTTACATCAAGACAGCCTATAAGGATGTAGAAAATGCTTGCGGAGTTAAATTCGGTGATCGTTTTGTGAACGGTACTTTAGCTGAGGGCACTATGGTGATGAATTCACTTCCTCCTGCTATTGCCCTTGGTATCATGAAAGAGCGCTACCCCGACAAGGCGTTTGAATTTGGTAGCCTCTTACACGACATGATCTATGTGGATGACAATGGCACAGAAGATTATTCTATCTATGGAAAATATGCAGCTAAGCTGGGATATGATGAGAAAGAATTTAACACGAAGATGAATGACCCTCATTATCTCAAACTTGCGCAGAAAGATTTCGATACAGCACAACAATTAGGAGCGACAAGCTTCCCTACTGTATTGATCGAAAAGCAAGGAATGGTAACGGTGCTCTTCCGTGGCTACCTGCCCTTCGCGCGGGCGAAAGCGATCATTGATGAACAAGTGAAGTAATCGATTCGAAGCGAAATTCTGAATTCAGAATCCCTCGTTCCAGCCGCGCCCCTTCGGGGTTCTCGTTGCCGTTCCCTAGAGTTTCAATACCAACGTCAGAAAGAAACTCCGCGGGTCGCTGGGGATAATGCCCGGACCGGGGTAGCTCTCGGCGCGGCGGGTGAAATAGCTTTCATTGAAAACATTATTGCACGATGCCTCGAGACGAAAATATTTTTTGAAGTCATAACTCATGCTCACATCGCTAACCATGTAAGACGGAATCAAACCTTCAACCGCCGTGGCAGTGCGTATCGCGTTGCTCGCGTCACTGAAATGTTCGCTCACATAATTGAATTGATAACTCACTCGGAATCTACCATAGCTGAAATTGGTACCAGTACGCACAATCACTGGAGGTACCATCTCCACCTCATTGCCTTCTATGCCACTGTCATCACTGTTGATATATCGTGCATCGATGAGCGAACCGTTTACGAACACGCTCCAATCCCATTTCTCATTTTCATTCTTCAGTATGCGACGAATATTGAGTGCTCCAAAGGCTTCAATACCGACATTACGACTCGCTGATACATTGGTGCGGTAACGGTAATCAATGAACAGTGGCGCTTGATCGGCGCGCAAAATTTGTCCAATACGATTGCTGTAATACAAGTAAAATCCAGTCAACTCATAGCTAAAGACATTCTCAATATCACCTTTGATACCGAGGTCAGCAGTGTATCCTCGCTCATCTTGTAAGTTGGGGTCAATTCTAAAATTCGGATTCTGAATGCGCAGGTCGGTAAAATTTATAGCACGATAATTCTGCGAAATATTTCCGTACACTTTCATCCTCTTGCCCACTCTATGCTGAATGCCTAAACCAGCAATCACAAACGATCGCTCTCGATTGAGTGTCTCATTGATACGATTGTCAGCAACTACATTGCCTGCAAAATCGAATACGCGCTGCCTATAATAACCTTCAGCGCGTGTGGTGATGTGTTCAAAGCGCAGCCCCGGTGTAATGCTCGTGTTGCGACCGATTGTAAAAATGTGTTCTAAAAATGCAGCTAGGTTATAATTCGGGAAAACGTAATCACTCCCTTCGACATTGTCTGGTTGGAGATAGGTAAAATTAGGCTGATCTGTTGCGTCTGCCTCGCCTTGCACAGCGCGCGTATTGCCCCGATAGAGTCTCACGCCAGCGATAAAGGCGTTGTCCATTTGCATCCATTCATAACGATGCACCACACGTGCTTCGCTGCCGATATTCCTGAATGCTCCGTCAATCAATGTTCTATTTTGATTAAAGTCAATCACATTGATGCGCTCAAGATTTCCTAAAGACTGTCTCCTCGCATTGAGCGCAAACGTTCGCCAATTAAATTGCGTTGCCTTATTAAACTTATGTGTATAGTTTAAAGCCGCCAACTCCCAATCCACGCGAAACCAATTGCGGCTGCGCAGACTTTGTTGTGGATCGCGTTGGAAATTCAAATCGGTAAGTCCACCTGGTTGTTTGGCAAGATAATCCATGTGGGTGTATTCGAATTCCACTTTGTTCTTTTCATTCCAAGCCCAACCAACATGCACAAATGCATTGTCCAATTCAAAATTGCTGTTGGGCCTCCAGCCATCACCCTGCTTATGCTGATAGTACGCGAGGTATGAGAATTTCTGATTTTTCGAAGTCCCCGAAATACTGTTGAATGAGTTTAAGAAGTTCCATGACCCTACGGTCTGTCTACCAACAAATTCGAAGCGCTTTTCTGGATTCGGCTTTTTAAACGTAAAATTTACCATGCCTCCGAACTGCGTTCCATACTGCAGTGATGCGGCGCCCCGAATGACTTCAATTTGTTCGAGTACCTCCGTAGGTGGAGTATAATAACTCTCTGGATATCCCAAAGCATCCGCACTGATATCATATCCATTTTGACGTGTATTGAAATTGGAAGTGCGATTGGGACTTAAGCCGCGGCCACCGATACCCAATTGCAATCCTGCGCCATCACTTTCCCAAATGTTTAAACCTGTAATACCTCCAAAGATTTGACGAGCATTATTGGTAGCAGTATTCGCTGTGAGATTCTTTAATAAGATGACCTCATTCTTTTTTCCCTCATACAAAGTGAAGTTTTGAATCCGTTGCAAGCGCTGAATTCCAAAGGTGCGCTCTTGTTCTTCCAGTATTTCCAATTGCTGCAGCGTAGAAGCCTTGGAAAAGACAACAGGAATATCAATATATTGCTCTCCTTGTCTAAGAGTGCATTGTATTGAAACCGGCTCCAGCTGTAATGCGATGATTGCGATTGTATAATTGCCCTCTTTCAAATTTTCAAACTCAAAACTGCCATCCGTCGAGATTTCAGAAGTAATACCCGATTCTTTGATTACCGCTATTCCCTCTTCTACCTCACTTACTTCTACCCCAGAAATTTTCCCACGAAGCGTGCACTGTCCAATAGCAGTAGTTCTTATAAGTATGAGCCCTATCGTTATGATATGTAGATAAAACTTATTCATAATGATAGAGCCATTTTTTAGGGGCGAAGCTGTCTTTTATTTCTAATAAATTCAATTGATCATTAAATAACAATTGACTCGGCTTACCATTCAAAGTAACGTAGACTTCAGCGCGAACTGCTATATTTTCAGGGTTTGAAAGACCGTAGATATCACCTAGAAAATGAGCGTATTGCAGGATCATATCTGGCTGCATCGCCATCTGTTTCTCCTGGTGATCGTTCAAGAAATCACCATTGTAAACCATTCCTTCTTTTCCTGTTGTTTTATCCTTGACATAAAAAGTAGCGGTACCCGCCTTTTCCATAAGCATCACACGCCAGCCGAATCGGTAGCCCTCTTCAGTCCAGAACATATTGCCTGGATAAAAAATGAATCGCCAAGGAAAAATCAATTGAAAACTTATGTATAAAGCTAAAAAAAACGCAATTAGCTTGGAAGGTATCTTGGTACATGAAAACTCGATTTTATAATTGTCTCTATTAAAAAATCTCGTGAACGGAGCGTGCAGTCGCTGATGCCATTGAGGCGAAAAGAAAATAAGTGTACCACCAATCATCACTAATGGAAATACGCCTATCTGGAATAGAATACCTACCAAAACATGGAAAACGATTACTGCTATGTAGGCATATACACGCGTGCGCGACCACATCAAGAAAAATACAATGCTCAAATCGTAGAGCATTCCAAACCAACTAAAGACATACGGAGTAATAGACCAGGTGAAGGCCTCACCTATGATGGGAAGTTTGTCGTGCGCGGGCAGCCACATCTTCAAAGGTAGTGCTTCGATTAGCCAAGTATAGTTGATCTTGGCTAGACCTGCATATACATAAACGATTCCCAACTGAATCTTGAAAATATGGACAGACCAAGCGGGCACACGGTCTGTCCATATTCCTTTTCGCAACCAAGCATCAAGAGAAAGATGGCGGTGCGCAGGAACAAAAATCAAAAGGAGACTAACGA
>CANGVZ010000096.1 GCA_947457285.1 Flavobacteriales bacterium
AAGGAGTTTTTCTTGGAATGGATCACCCACTTGAACGCTTGGAAGATCTTTTGCAGATTCTTCTGTAATATCTTTAGAGGCAAACGATGCGCCCTTGATTCCGTCTTTACCCGTAGCCGAACCGACAATGTAAACGGGGTTTCCGACTCCCTTAGCCTTAGATGAAATAATCTCACCTGTGCGCACAAGTCCTACAGACATTGCATTCACGAGAGGATTTGCTTGATATGATTCATCAAAATGAACTTCGCCGCCGACTGTAGGGATACCAAAGGCATTACCATAATCACCAATACCTTTTACAACACCCGCCATGAGCCATTTTGTGCGCTTATTGTCCAATTTACCAAATCTCAACGAGTTGAGCTGAGCTATAGGACGCGCACCCATCGTGAAAATATCGCGATTGATACCGCCCACTCCAGTGGCAGCACCTTGATAAGGCTCCAATGCACTCGGGTGGTTGTGCGATTCTATTTTGAAAGCACATCCTAAGCCATCACCGATATCTACCAAACCAGCGTTTTCTTCACCAGCCTTTACGAGCATGTGAGGACCATCTTTCGGAAGTGTTTTCAGCCACTTGATAGAATTCTTGTAAGAGCAGTGTTCAGACCACATCACAGAATAGACGCACATTTCAGTGAAATTAGGCGTACGACCTAGGATTTCTGCGATTTTATCAAATTCATCAGCTCTAAGACCCATATCTTGAGCTTGTTCCAGCGTAGCTGGAGCCAAGGCGGAGTTCAAATTCATTGAAATACAATTTTATGAGGGCAAATATACTCTACCGTATTGAAATTTTGACCTCAATTCCAACCGAAATACGAGGAGTTTTCAAGGGCATTGACACCTATATTTGGAGCATGATACTACACCCTTGGCACGAAGTAGAACATGACTTCGATAAGAAAAACGCATTGGTAAAAGGAATTGTTGAAATCTCACAAGGTTCCAAAGCCAAATATGAAGTGGACAAAAAGAGCGGCCTGCTCAAGCTTGACCGCGTTGTATTCGCGGCGTTCCACTATCCCATCAACTACGGTTTCATTCCACAAACACTTGGAGAAGATGGCGATCCACTCGATATTCTGGTATTATCCCAAATTCCCATTCAACCGCTTTGTTTGGTGAAAACCAAAGTAATTGGATATATGGAAATGCTCGACAATGGTGAAAAGGATGAAAAAATTATCGCTGTAGCTCAAGGAGATATGAGTGTTAGCCACATCAATAGCATCGAAGAATTGCCTGAAAACTATAGGCTTGAAATGAAACACTTTTTCTCTGAGTACAAAACACTCAGTAAAAAAACTGTTGTGGTAGACGAATTTCTACCCGCCAATGAAGCTCTTCGCATTATTGAAGAATGTATAGAACGTTACGAGAAGAAATATAAAAAGTGAGAACATCAAAACTACCTCATGTAGGTACCACCATTTTCACCACAATGTCAGCTCTCGCCAATGAGCACGGGGCATTGAATCTAGGTCAAGGGTTCCCTTCTTTTGAAGTTGATAACGTGTGGGGCGACCTCGTTAAAAAGCACATTGACGCGGGAAGAAATCAATATGCTCCCATGCCTGGCATACCTGAGTTGCGTAGTGCTTTATCCACAAAGATTAAGAGATCATATCAGCAAGAATTTGATTCTGCCTCGGAGATAACAGTCACCGCAGGCGCTACACAAGCTATCTTCACCGCTATTCAAACTTTTGTTCACGCCGGTGACGAAGTCATACTATTTGCACCGGCCTACGATTGCTACGCCCCTGCCATTGAATTGATTGGGGCAAAAGCTATTTGGATTGAATTGCGCTATCCTGACTACCAAATTCCTTGGAAAGAAGTGGCGGAAAAAATGAATGAGCGTACTGCAATGATTATTCTCAATCATCCACATAACCCCAGCGGTGCTTCCATTGATGCAAGCGACATTCAGCAACTAATTTCCATTACAAAAGATACGGATTGCATCGTGCTTTCAGACGAAGTATATGAGCATATCCTTTTTGATGAAAGACAACATCAAAGTGTATTGCGATATCCAGAACTTCGCGATCGTTCTCTTGCAGTCTTTTCATTCGGAAAAACCTTCCATCTCACGGGATGGAAAATGGGTTATATCATTGGAGCCGCAGCGTTGATGAGTGAATTTAAAAAAGTGCATCAATACAATGTCTTTTGTTGCAATACACCTGTGCAATACGCGCTTGCTGAATATTTGGAAGATGAGGAAAAGTATTTGAGCATCCCTAAATTTTATCAAGAAAAAAGGGATAAGTTTAATTTGCAATTACAAAGTTCTGATTTTGAAATTCTGCCAAGTGCTGGCACTTATTTTCAATTATTAAATTATAAAAAAATAAGTGACGCAAGTGATGTAGAAGTCGCGGTAGAATGGACCAAGAAGTATAAAATAACTACCATTCCCTGTTCTGTTTTTTATCCCAATCAATTGGATGAAAAAGTTCTGCGCGTTTGTTTTGCCAAGGATGATGCGACACTCGAGCGAGCCGTGGAAATACTAAGTCAAATAAAAGCATGACCTTTTACGCCCGACTCCTCTCTTGGTTCCCGTTCACCGTCAATGTAAGCGGCCGAAAGCATGACTTGATTTGTAAAGTTGGAGGTTTTCTATCTGGCTTACCTAAAGACTTTCAGTTAAATGAAGAAAGATTGAGTTTGAACAATCATCCGGTAGCTAGAATTTATTATTACGCCCCCATCAATTTTCAGAAAGACTTTGAAAAATCCCCATTGGGCATTTTGTTATCATCCTCATTAAAAGCGAATGATGTATTCGTAGATGTGGGAGCGAACTTAGGCGGATACAGCCTAATGGCTAAGAAGAAAGGAGCAGATGTTTTTGCATTCGAACCTTTCCCCGAATTGTTTGCCTTTTTAAAATCAAACGAAAACCACTTCGGGCATGTGCTATCCTATGCGCTGTCCAATACTATCGGTGAAACGACCTTTCATATCTCAGACACCAATATTGGCGGGAGCTCTCTTGTGGAAAGTAGTCTCTCACGTGAAGCCAGCGGCTACACGCGAGAAGTGCGTGTAAATGTCACTACTGGTGATGAAGCGCTCAAGCACTTAACGAAAATCGACTGGTTAAAAATAGATGTCGAGGGCAATGAAGAAGCTGTAGTTGAAGGATTTGAAAACATGCTTCAAAGAAAAGTAATTAAAAACATTTGGTGCGAAGTACGAGGACCTCAAAGCGATCGCAACCCAAATAGTTATTTAGGAGTGTGCCGCAGAATGAGGGCTGCCGGGTATAATTGCTATGTATTAAGAAATGGAAAAGGGCAGCCGTTCGACTTTGAAAAGCCGCATCATGTGTCACAATATTTTGATCTTTGGTTTAGATTGGAGTGATTAAAAAACCATTAAATGTAAGCTAGGCGACATTTCAGTTGCAATGAAAACCCTATTATTGCCCTCACCCGAAAGGGTAAAATTATTTTTCCTCTCCGTGGGCTAGATGTAGAATAAACATGCAGAAAGATTTAAAATACTGGTATTTGAGAAATCATCGGTTGTTTGAATTTATGAGCGATGAAGATTTGAACGAAGTATGTTTGATTGTTGGTCAAAAGAAATTAAAACAAGGAGATGTCGTCGATCTTTCGGACATTGAAGAAGATAGAATTTTCATTTTAAAAAAAGGCGTACTAAAACTCGTGTACACTTCGTCTGAAGGAGATTACATCATACATGATATCATTCAACAAGGAGATCTTTTTGGAGAGTTGAGACTGAATGCATCCGCTATTCCAATGGAATTTGCTGAGGTAGTCTCAGAAGACGCGCAGATATGCAGTATCAGTACAGAGCGATTTAAAAAGCTACTGAAAGACAAACATGAAATCTGTCTTGCCTACGACAAAATCATCAATGATAAACTATTCAAGCTGACCTCTCGCTACCAAGATCTAGTCTTTAAGGATGCACATGAACGAATTCTCTCAGTGCTCCATCATATAGCACAACAGCTCGGGCATAATGAAGAACAAGGGCTCGTGTATGAAAATTTATTCTCTCAAGAAGAAATAGCTCAGATGGCATGTACATCGCGTCAGACAGTGGCGCAGACCATCAAGGAACTTCAAAATGCGGGAGTCATCGTTTACAAACGCAGCAAAGTCATCATCACCAAGTCCACAAAAGACTAAAGTCATTAGAGAAGTGTAAAGTAGCCGACAATGGAGCGATACCAATCAAGGTAGTTTTGCCCCAAAATCACTACTATGAAATTTGTTATATTGGCTCTACTTGGCTTTTTCGCAATACATGCGCAAAGCCAAGACGTAGCATTCCGCAAGTCCAGCTATAATTTAGAAAACGGCCTGGCCATTCAAGGCTACGATCCCGTCGCCTACTTCAAACAGTTTAAGGCTGTAAAGGGAAATCCAAAATTCAGCTACACCTACGCTGGTGTCACCTATCACTTTTCATCTGAAGAAAATAGAAAAGCCTTTATTGAAACTACACAAAAATTTGAACCTGAATACGGCGGCTGGTGCGCTTACGCCGTTGGCGCCTATGATGGACGCGTTGAAATAGATCCCGAAACCTTTAAAATCGTGAATGGAAAGCTCTATCTATTCTACAACTTCTACTTCACGAATACGCTCAACTCTTGGAACAAAGACGAGAGTAATCTTCTCAATAAGGCCAATACCAACTGGAACAAAGTAAAAAAATAAATATGAAAAACAAGATCAGCCTTATCCTTCGCATTGCGGTTGCTATCATCTTTTTGCAAACGCTCTATTTCAAATTCTCCGCACATCCTGATAGTGTATATATCTTCAGTCAATTAGGTGCAGAGCCAGTAGGACGCATCACACTCGGATTTATAGAAATGATTTGCGCAGTTCTTATTCTTGTTCCAGCTACAAAAAACGTGGGAATCATTCTCAGTACTGGCATCATACTGGGTGCCGTTGCCAGTCATCTAGGACCATTAGGAATTGTAGTACAAAATGACTGCGGCAAAGTTTTCTTCTTAGCACTTGCGATACTCATTGCTTGTTCTATACTTATTGCTATTCACTTTAAAGAAATAATTGCCATGGTTCCATTTCTAAAAAGTAAAACAGCATGATTACGGCATTGACTCAACTCCAATCGTTGCTGCGTCGCATGAATAATCAGGCATACACGGCCCCTTTGCCCGTATTATCCCATGCGACCATTGGCCAACATACAAGACATATACTCGAACTCTATCAAATTCTAATTGCATCCTATAAAGACGGCATAATAGACTACGACAATCGCGAGCGCAACCTTGCCTTACAAAATGATATTACAGAAGGACAGCGCGTATTAGAAACCATCATTGAATCTTATCAATTGCCTGATAAAAAAATGTCGCTTTCCAGCATGCAATATGGAGGTGAAAATATAGACACATCTTTCAAGCGAGAATTGCTTTACAATTCAGAGCACTGCATTCATCACCTTGCTTTGATTAGAATTGGATGTGATCAACTTGGAATTATCATTGAAGACGATACCTTTGGCCTAGCTCCCAGCACCGTAAAGTATAGAAATCAATGTGTACCTTCAGCTACTACATAGGAAAAGAAGAGATCATCTTCACTTCCAATCGCGATGAGATACCTGCTCGATCTGCCGGTTTGGAAGTAGAGCACATAACAACAAATGAAGGCTGGTATTTTTTTCCTTTGGATAAAATTAGCGGGGGAACTTGGATCGGTATCAATTCTAAAAAAGAAGTTTATTGTTTACTAAACGGTGCAGAACTTAATCACACCCCTCGCCTCTACCCTATCTCGCGCGGCAATGTAATTGCTGAGCTATTGATGGGTAGTAATATTCTACAACATGAAAGATTGTTTGGAATGGCTCCATTCACGTTGATTTCATTCCAAAAGGAAATATTGACGAAACAAACGTTTGATGAAAATCAAAAATTTGAAACGCATTCAGTTGATCAGAAATACGGAATCATCTCTTCTTCCACACTTTATAATACCAACGAAAAAGAAAATCATCAACGCCTATTTTTGGAAACACTAAGTGAACCGATCGATGAAAACAAACTCTTCGATTTTCACCAACGCGACGATATTCGCTATGAGTCCCAAACGCTCGAACGCAAGTCAGCATTCATTAGAACCGTTACGACAACTCAATTCATTATTCGCGGCAACACGATACGTATCAGACTCCGTGATCAAGCCTCGCAGCTAGAAAATGAACATATCCTTACCATCTGAAGCCGAAGAATTTGGCGACCCAAAGGTGCATTCGCGTTGGGAGTTTATGTCGTTTTGGAAATTCTATATGCTAGTTTTTCCGCTTTGGGTGTGGTATTCTATTAAAAACAGAACATTCTTTCTTGGCACCAATCTCAATTCATTTTTGAATAATGGTGGATTGTTTCATTACGACAAGAATGCTTCAAATGAATACTTTTATTTTATTAATAAAGAAAAAAGCATAACCCTTAACCTTCCCGCCGATCTTGATATTGTAAAAAGTGAACTGGCTATCAGAAAGAAGATCGTGATAAAACCAACGCAGGGTTTGCGTGGCAAGTCTATTCATATTCTTGAAAACATAGAAACTTTACCTCGAGAAATCCACGGTAATTACATCCTGGAAAGTTATCATTCCGGTGAAAAAGAAATTTCCGTTCTTGTATCGCGAACGGCGGCAGGACTGCAGATTGATGGTATTACAGGTAAAGTATTTCCCCATGTCACTGGTGATGGCATTTCCCAATTAAATAAACTTGTAGAAAGAGTCAAACGCTACCGCATTGCTAAGAGAAAACTTACCTTGGCCGCTGGTATCCATTGGGACTACATTCCCAAGAAAGGTGAGAAAATTTATCTTGGTCGCATTGGAAATCATAATCGAGGCTGCCTTTTTGTAGATATTACAATAAGTCTTGATAGCAAGGCCAAGGATGGCCTTCTTAAGGCTTTGGAACAAGGTAAAGAAATAGATTTTGGAAGATTTGACATCAATTTCAATCATCTTTCTGATTTGGCAGAGGGCCAATTTAAAATCATCGAATTCAATGGCGTGATGGCCGAGCCGACGCACATGTATGATCCGCGATACACTCTGTCAGAAGCTTTAGGGATCTACAGGAGGCATTTGCAGCGACTTGGTGATTGTCATCGGGCTAAAAGAAAAAAGGGACATCGCCCAACACCATTCCTGCGCGGCCTTCGAGAGTTATGGTTGCACTGGCAAAAACGATAGTATTTTTTCACATCTCAAATTCTCAGTGATTATTATCTTGGCGACATGAATAATCTTCAAGTCGCCGCCATTCAGTTTGACATTTCCTGGGAAAATCCACAGGCAAACTATCGCAAAATTGATTTGCTTTTGGAATCCATCGAACATGC
>CANGVZ010000097.1 GCA_947457285.1 Flavobacteriales bacterium
ACCTTTGTTTGCATGGTGGACTCCAAAGAAAAGAGAACATTATACATCCTGTATATTTTAGGACTGTATATTTTATTTCAAGCGGGTTGGTGGGCTTATCATTTGATAGACATCAACCGCGAACTGTATGAGCTTCGCACGATAACTCTTGGAATTAATCATTCTGAAGTTTATCAGAAAAAGGTGTGGATGATTTTGGGCGAAGGACTGATATTCTTTTTGCTTCTCGCGTTTGGATTCTATACCATAAAGCGTAATGTGTCAAAAGAATTGCGTCTTGCAAAGAGAGAAAAGTCCTTTTTACTTTCCGTAACTCATGAGTTAAAAACTCCTATCGCAGCAGTAAAATTATTTTTAGAAACCCTAAAAACAAGGAAGCTCAGCAGCGAGCAAGAACAAAAGATTATCGAAGACGCATTAAAGGAAAATACGAGGCTTCAAGTACTCAGCGAAAACATACTTCTCGTCACCAGGCTTGACGACTCAAGAGATCATGTCTTTATTGAAAAGGTGAATATTTCCGAACTGCTTCAAAGTAGCCTCCAGCGCTATCAGAGCTTATCTCCTGAATTAATGATTGAGCGAGATATACAGACAAAGGGAGAAACAAAAGGAGACGGACAATTGCTATCTGCAGTCTTCAATAATCTTATTGAAAATGCAATTAAGTATTCTAAAAAAGAAAAGAAGATTAAAATTAGTTTACTCGAAGAACAAGGAGTCTTAGTTTTAATTGTAAAAGATAACGGCATTGGTATCTCGGCTGAAGAAAGACAGCGCATTTTTGAAAAATTCTATCGTGTAGGAAATGAGGATACCCGCAAGACCAAAGGCACTGGACTGGGATTGTACATCGTAAAAAACATTGTAAAATTGCATGGCGGAAGCGTAGAGGTAAAGTCCGAACTCAACGAGGGCAGTACTTTTACTGTGAAGCTTCCAATAATTCTTTAGAATAAATAAATTATGAATAAAAAAGTAGCACTGATCATTCTCGACGGATGGGGACATGGTAAGAAGGATAAGAGTAATGCAGTATTTTCAGCCAATACGCCGTTTACAGACAGTCTATATCAACATTACGCGAATGCCGAACTTCGCACAGACGGGGAGAATGTAGGGCTTCCAGAAGGACAGATGGGGAATAGCGAAGTTGGGCACATGAATATTGGCGCAGGTCGTGTTGTTTATCAAGACCTTGTAAAGATCAATATTGCTATTCGCGAAGGAGAATTTCAGCAGAACCCAACATTCAAGGAAGCCTTTGAATATGCTGCAAAAGCAAATAAGAAGGTTCATCTATTGGGTCTTGTGAGCGATGGCGGAGTTCACTCACATATTGATCACCTTGTTGCCTTGACCAGCATTGCAAAGCAATATGCCACGGTCAAGACATGCGTGCATGCATTTACAGATGGCCGCGACACTGACCCAAAATCGGGACGCGGATTTATTCTAGCTTTTGAAAAAAGAAATGAAGCATCAAATGTGCGCATTGTCTCTGTATGCGGGCGCTACTATGCGATGGATAGAGATAAGCGTTGGGAGCGTGTCGCTGTGGCCTATAATCTTTTGGTAAAAGGTGAAGGCGAAAAATTTGCAACAGCGGATGCGGCCATTACAGCTGCCTATGAGTCGGATGTGACAGATGAATTTATAAAACCAGCAACGATTGGAGAAACTGAAGTAATTGAATCTGGAGACGTAGTAATCTGTTTCAATTTCAGAACAGACCGTTGTCGCGAAATCACTGAAGCCTTGACCCAACAAGACTTTCCAGACTTTGGAATGAAAAAAATCTCGTTGAAGTATATCACCATGACCAATTATGATGATACTTATACCAATGTAGAAGTAGTATATGATAAAGACAATCTGGTAAAGACGCTTGGTGAAGTGGTGAGTGCGGCTGGCAAAACGCAAATTAGAATTGCAGAAACAGAAAAATATCCACACGTTACATTCTTCTTTAGTGGCGGCCGTGAACTTGAATTTGATGGTGAGCGCAGAGCAATGGTCGCGTCTCCCAAAGTGGCCACCTATGACCTACAGCCTGAGATGTCGGCCTATGGAATCGTGGAGACCATTATCAAAACAACAGATGAATACCCCGCAGATTTTATATGTCTCAACTTTGCAAACCCTGACATGGTAGGACATACAGGAGTTTTTGAAGCGGTGGTTAAGGCAGTGGAGACAACGGATAACTGTTTGCGATTGGTCGTTGAAAATCTTTCCAACAAGGGCTATTCGTTTGTTGTAATAGCCGATCATGGTAATGCCGACTTTATAGTGAATGATGATGGAAGTCCAAACACGGCGCACACCACTAATCCTGTGCCCATTTGGATTATTGATAAAGATGTTAAAGCCTGTGCATCGGGAAAGCTTGCTGATGTTGCTCCAACAATTCTAAACTTGATGGGAATAGAAAAGCCCGTCGAAATGACGGGCTCTTCCTTGATATCTTAATAGTGCTTATCGCACTACGGTCACTTCGCCATTGATAATTTTTCCATCAGCACGCTGAAGTAGGAAATAATATGTACCATCTGGCTGGCCTTCTGCCGACCAGAAGTTTTCATAGTTTTCACTTTCGTACACGATCACACCCCATCTATTCCAAACTTGAAGTTTACTATTTGGATATGCGTCGATACCTTGAATCTCGAAGAATTCATTTTGTCCATCGCCATTGGGTGAGAATACGTTTGGAACCTCGCAGATAACGATATCTACCGCTCCATTTCTCACTTGGCCGCAGGCATCTGTAACAGTGATAAGGGTGCTTCCAAGAATATTTCCACGGAGAACGGTGTTTGTTTCTTCAACGAGAATGTTTGGTTCAAACACATAAGTGTATGGGGGTAAACCACCCACAACAGGGCTTCCAATATCACCCACACAGATTTCGCTTCTTGGTCTTACGATGAAAGTATCTGGCTCAAAAATTTGGAATGGCTCTGTCCATGTGTACCCGCAGAAGTCTGTGAGCGTCACTTCATAAGTTCCCTCTGAACCTAAGCCAAACGTTTCAGTGTTTGTTCCTGTTGTTCCTGTAGACCAGCTGAAACTGTAAGGCGGATATCCTTGGTTTGGAATAGCTGTAATGGTGGCAATTTCACCAGGACATATAAAGTCGTTTTCAATATCCGTAATAAACGGCTCATTCACATCATAGTCTTGAATGAAAATGGTGGCCGACTCAAGTGTTTCGTCACCCGACAAATTGGTGTAAACGAATGATAATGTCACCGACTCAGGACCTTCAACGAGGTCATCGTCAAGAGGAGTAACTGTTACAGTATATTGTTCGACTCCTGGTTCGAAGGTGAGCTGTGTTGGGTGAGAAGATGTAAAGTCATCGGTTTGAATGGCCGTACCTGTATAGTTCAAATCTACAGTCAATGGCTCATTGAGACAAGGTGGAGGCAAGATGTTGAAAGTACCAGGAATACAGCCTTCAACCACAGTCAAGTCAGGGAACTGATTGTTGGGGTCTTCAGTAATCGGAGTGATGAGATCGCCTGAGATGTTGAAGCTTCCCTCTTTTAAGATAACAGTTGAATGCAGAGACCCGTCTCCACAGTCGGCAATTGCGAGCGCAATGTGATACGTTTCACCACAAACAAGTTCGCTGGTTACTGTGAGCAATGTGGTAAGACCGTCAACGGCTATGCCTTCATTATTTTGATTTGCAACGAAATATTGAGGATTAACAGTGGCATTGACACTAGAAATGGTGATGGGCAATACTGGATCAGATCCTGGAACCACCGCCACGTTGATTGCACCATCAGGATATCCGGGAGGCGAAGAATAAGGACCTGTGATACCCGGGCCAGATAGGAAGAATGCAAACACGTCGTTGTATTGAGTGTTTTCAAATGCAAAATATTCTACCGAGCCGAAAATATAATCGAAACTTAGAGTATTACCTGTTGCCACAAAGTCGAACTCCAGGATGGCCAAATCATGTATGCTGGTAACGCTAAAGTTCTGGTTGATGAGAGGTGGTACTGAATTCGCAACTTCTAGTAGATCATCATTCGTTACTTGGCCATTTCCTGCTCCAAAACCTGGGCTGCCTGGAAGGTTGGCTTCTATGTTTTCGGTGCACAAAACAATACCAGAGGTAACTTGAAGAGGAGCACCACCACCTGTGAGGGTACCCAATTGATAATCAACTCCAGTAAATTGTGCATTTGAGTATTGTACGCCTGGACCGAGGAGGGTTTGCACTGCCTGATCTGCTGTCACCACCGTATATGTTTGTGCGGAAACTACTGAAACGGCAAGTACAGAAATAATTGAAAATAGAATTTTATAAATTCTCATAGATATCATTTTTTAGGGTGACGACACCCTTGGTTAAAAAGTTGCCCAACAAAAATATTCTTTTCAAGGTCAAATAGCATGATAAAAGGTAAAGAATTTAAACATAGGCCCGTTACCTTTGACTCATGACAAGACCAATCATCGAAATAGAAGGCCTTACAAAGTGGTATACGATTGGCCATGAGACTGTAAAGGCTCTGAATGGCGTGAATCTCACTGTCAATAAAAACGAATACGTAGCCTTAATGGGCCCTTCAGGATCGGGAAAATCCACCCTTATGAACATTCTCGGGTGCCTCGATACGCCCACTCAAGGTAAGTATTGCTTAAATGGACCTGACGTAGCTAAACTTTCGGATAGTCAATTGGCCGAAATTCGAAACAAAGAAATCGGTTTTGTATTTCAGACCTTTAATCTGCTCCCGAGATACTCAGCATTGGAGAATGTGGCCCTCCCGCTCGTTTATGCAGGTTTCAACAAAGAAGACCGCAACAAAAAAGCTGCAAGTGTTTTAGCACAAGTAGGCCTTGGTGATCGTATGAAACACAAGCCCAATGAGCTCTCAGGAGGTCAGAGGCAACGTGTGGCCGTAGCACGAGCGCTTGTGAATACCCCTTCAATAATTTTAGCCGACGAACCTACCGGAAACCTCGACACCACAACAAGTTATGAAATCATGCTCTTATTCGAAGAGATTCATAAACAAGGGAATACGATTATTTTGGTGACTCACGAAGAAGATATTGCAAGACACGCCCACCGCATTGTGAGGTTAAGAGATGGTGTGATTGAAAGTGATGAGGTCAACGAACCAACTAAGGTTGTATTTTCGCAGCCTTAATTGTGTTTAGTTATGCCAAAACATCCAAGTATTGCCCAACTATTTAATGAAAAACCAGTTGGAACCCGCGTCACCGTGAAGGGCTGGGTGCGCACTTTCAGAAACGATCAGTTTATCACTGTAACGGATGGTTCGACCATCAAAACGATACAAGTGGTCATAAATAAAGAAAACTTCGAAGAGGATACACTAAAGAAAATCCAAACCGGCGCATGCATCAGCGCTACGGGAACTTTAGAAAAAAGCCTTGGAAAGGGACAAGAAATCGAAGTTGTTTGCGAAGCACTTGAGATTCTGGGTGAAAGTGACCCAAATGAATTTCCGATTCAAATGAAGCGTCACACCTTAGAATTTTTAAGAGAAAAGGCTCATTTACGCTTCCGAACCAACACCTTTGGAGCAGTATTCAGATTGCGCCACCATCTTGCTTTTGCAATTCACAAATTTTTCAATGATCGCGGATTCTTTTATCTTCATTCCCCTATCATTACAGGTAGCGACGCAGAAGGAGCCGGGGAAATGTTTCGCGTTACCAATCTCGATTTGGAAAATCTTCCAAAAAACGAAAAAGGTGAAATCGATTACAGCCAAGACTTTTTTGGTAAAACTACCAATCTCACCGTAAGCGGTCAATTGGAAGCTGAACTAGCCGCATTGGCACTTGGAAGTGTTTACACTTTTGGTCCAACCTTTAGAGCTGAGAATAGTAATACAAGCCGCCACCTTGCTGAGTTTTGGATGATTGAGCCTGAGGTTGCGTTCAATGACATTCACGACAACCAAGACCTCGCAGAGGACTTTTTGAAATATTGCATTCAATATGCCCTTGACCACGCTCGAGAAGACCTGGAGTTCTTACAGGAGCGTGAAATCAATGAGGACAAATTAAAACCCGTAGACGAAAGGCAGTCGATGCCACTCATTCAGCGATTGGAGTTTGTAGTCAACAATCAATTTGAGCGCATCACCTATACCGAAGCCATTGACATTCTTCTTAACAGTTCACATTACAAAAAGAAGAAGTTCAAATTCAACGTAGAATGGGGAATTGACCTTCAAAGCGAGCATGAGCGATACCTCGTGGAAAAACATTTCCAAAAACCTGTGATTATCACAGGATATCCGGCAAAGATCAAAGCATTTTACATGCGTTTGAATGAGGATGGAAAAACCGTTGCGGCTATGGATATTCTAGTACCAGGCATCGGTGAAATTATCGGTGGTAGCCAAAGAGAAGAGCGTTATGAAGTATTGTTAGAAAAGTGTAAAGCATTCAATATTCCTGAAGATCATATCTGGTGGTATTTAGAAACTAGAAAATTTGGAACCTGTCCGCATGCTGGATTTGGCCTAGGTTTTGAAAGATTGATCATGTATGTTACTGGGATGCAAAATATCAGAGATGTGATTCCATTCCCAAGAACACCACAAAATGCAGAGTTTTAATCTTTAACCATTATCTTTGTTAGGATATGTTGAAACAGACCTTACAACAAAAATTACAGCAGAAGCTTTCTCCCCAGCAAATTCAGTTGATGAAGATGTTGCAAATTCCTACGATGGAATTGGAACAGCGCATCAAGGAAGAAATGGAGATCAATCCTGCTTTGGAGGAAGGTCGCGAAGAGGAGCCTCAAGATGACAATTCAGGTTCTGAAGAGGTGGAAAATGAAAGTCAGGAGGAGAAAGATAACAACGAAGACTTTGATATTTCTGATTACCTTGATGAAGATTACATCCCGGAGTACAAGTTATATTCAAACAATCACTCATCCGATGACGAAGAGCGAGAAAGTCCTTTAGGTGCTGGTCGTAGTTTTCAGGACTTACTGTTTTCTCAACTCGGATTGCGCGATTTAGATGAGCGCGAAATGTTGATTGCCGAATATCTTATTGGAAATCTTGATGATGCTGGATATTTAAGACGCGAGCTCGTTTCAATCGTTAATGATTTGGCCTTTACGGCTAATATTTCAACAGATTTGAGAGAGTTGCAGGCGGTGCTTGAAATCATTCAAGACCTCGATCCTGCAGGCGTCGGCGCTCGTGATTTGCAAGAGTGTTTATTGCTCCAAATCAAACGTGCAGAAAATCCAGATGAAGACACCGATTTGGCGCATGTAGTTATCTCTAAATACTTTGAAGAGTTTACTAAAAAGCACTACGAAAAAATAGCGAAAAAACTCGACCTTACCGAAGAGGAATTAAAGCCCGCTAT
>CANGVZ010000098.1 GCA_947457285.1 Flavobacteriales bacterium
ATTCAGAATTTTTTATTTGCTACATTTGTTAAGTTAACATAGACCAAACCAAAGAATATACATTCGGGTATGAACATAACTCAAATTCAAGATCTCATCAAATTCGTTGCGAAGAGCGGCGTGAGTGAAGTGGAGATCGAACAGAAAGACTTTAAAATCACCATCAAAACTCACGAGCCAGCTGGCAAGAGAGGTAATGAAGTGATTCAAGTGGCGATGCCAGTGCAGCAGCCAGTGGCAGCGGTGGCTCCGGCACCTGCTCCAGCTCCAGCAGCAGCGCCTGCAGCTCCAGCAGCACCTGCGGCTCCAGCGGCAGAACCAAAAGGTAATTTGGTGGAAATCAAATCACCTATGATCGGTACATTCTACCGCAGTTCATCGCCTGATAAACCACCATTCGTAGAAGTTGGTGCTTCTATCAAAAAGGGTGATACAGTGTGCATCATCGAGGCGATGAAACTTTTCAATGAAATCGAGTCTGAAGTATCAGGTACCATTGTGAAAGTATTGGTAAATGATAGCACTCCGATCGAATATGACCAGCCATTGTTCTTGGTAGAACCTGCATAAGCAGCTCCAAGGGCCTCATCTAAAACAAACATTTATGTTTAAAAAAATATTGATTGCGAATCGTGGCGAAATCGCCCTGAGGGTCATTCGCACGTGCAAAGAGATGGGCATTCAAACGGTGGCGGTATATTCTACTGCTGACAGAGACAGTTTGCATGTTCGCTTTGCCGACGAAGCCATTTGCATCGGACCGCCTCCGAGTAAAGATTCATACCTCAAGATTCCGAACATCATCGCAGCGGCGGAAATAACCAATGCCGACGCCATCCACCCTGGATATGGATTCCTTTCTGAGAATGCTACCTTCTCCAAGGTATGCAAGGACAATGGAATAAAATTCATTGGTGCTTCTCCTGAAATGATTGAAGCCATGGGTGATAAATCATCGGCTAAGCAGACGATGAAAGATGCTGGCGTTCCTTGCATTCCAGGGAGTGACGGTCTTCTAGAAAGTCTGGAAGAGGCCGTGAGTATTGCTAACAAAATCAAATATCCTATCATGTTGAAAGCCACGGCCGGCGGCGGTGGTAAAGGGATGCGCGTATGTCACAACGATGAAGACCTTGCAGACGCTTGGGAAAAAACACGTCGTGAAGCAGGCGCAGCATTCGGCAACGATGGGATGTATATGGAAAAATTCATCGAAGAGCCACGTCACATCGAGATTCAAATCGCGGGTGACAAATATGGAAAGGCATGTCACCTCTCTGAGCGTGACTGTTCGATCCAGCGTCGTCACCAGAAATTGGTAGAAGAAACCCCTTCACCATTTATGACCGATGAGCTCCGCGAGAAAATGGGACAAGCAGCCATCAAAGCTGCTGAAGCTGTGAAATACGAAGGAGTAGGAACAGTAGAGTTTCTCGTTGACAAGAATCGTGATTTCTATTTCATGGAAATGAACACACGTATTCAAGTAGAACACACCATTACTGAGGAAGTCATCAATTATGATTTGGTAAAAGAACAAATCAAATTGGCGTGGGGTGATCCTATCAGCGGAAGAAACTACTATCCGAAGATGCACGCGATTCAGTGTCGTATCAATGCAGAAGATCCGTTTAAGAATTTCGCACCATCACCAGGAAAGATTACGTCTTATCACTCACCTGGCGGACACGGTGTGCGTTTGGATACACATGCTTATGCTGGATATGTCATTCCTCCGCATTACGATTCGATGATTTCAAAATTGATCGTTGTAGCGCAAACGCGTGAAGAAGCGATTACTAAGATGGAGAGAGCCTTGGATGAATACATCATCGAAGGTATCAAGACAACGATTCCTTTCCATCAAAAGTTGATGAAGAACGCCAAGTTCAGAGAAGGTGACTTCACCACGAAGTTTATGGAAGGCTTTAGCATGGAATAATTGAGCAAAAAAAAAAGCACGCAATGCGTGCTTTTTTTTATTCGATTCTTTACTCTGTCCGATTCCAAAATGAATAAGTAAGGCCTAATGAGAAATTCAGCCATGACGCAGGGTAGTCAAACTCTTGTTCAACTTCGCTGATATCGTAAATCAATAAATCGTCCAACTCAGACGTGCTTACCGTTGCGGTATACAAAAGATTCGTTGATGAGAAATGTTGAGCGCCTAAGCGAATACCTAATCTTGGAGATATGTTATATCGGATTCCAAGGTCACCCTTAGCAGCAAAAGCATAACCGAATGAATCTCCCACATCAGTGAGCTGTTGAAGATCAAGCGCAATTGGATCATCAAAAAATACTGTTGTAGAATAGGCTGGAGTGATAAAGGCATTCACACCTAGGCCCAAACCCGCGTCAATTACGAATTTACTTCCTAGATTAAAATTATACTTCGCTGTCACCATTGTCAAATAGTGTTCAAATGAACCCGCCAAAACTTCTGTTGAGAGCACATCTACATTAAAATGTCGAGATTGAGTGGACAATAAATCATCTGCAAACATTTGCGCATCCATTTCGTGAGCAGTAGCGTAAAATTCTATCCCCACTGAAATATTATTTCTAAAGTTGTAATCAGCATTTAACCCAAAAGAGACTCCTGGAAGTGCATAGCTATCCAGCGCATACTCAGCATTAAGAGGAGAGGAAAGTCCACCATAGACGCCAACTGTGATTTTTCTAGGAAGCTCTTGTGCTTTTATCAGGTTGCCTGCAAAGGCTAAAATTGAAAGTAGTAGAATTTTTTTCATTAGTTTTTTTTTCAAAGATATTATGTTTATTCATAACTTTCAATGGTTTACGAAAAAAAAACCTACGAATCAAACCGATAGATTAAAAAAAACCTCTCGTTTCCGAGAGGTTTTTTTTTGCCTTTTACTAAACAATAAGTGTGTTATCACTTACCTCCATTCTTATGCATTTACATAAGCTTTTTATCGCGCTGTTCCGATTACTTCGGATCATGGTAGATTCGGATGATGAATATCTCTTGGAGCTCGGCAAAGCCATTTCGAGGCGTCGGCGTTCATTAGAGCTGACGCAATCCGATTTGGCTTATCGCATCGGCATGGAAGTGCCCAACTTGAGTGTCATCGAAAACGGCCGCTCCAACCCGCAAATCCTTACGCTTGTCAAAATTGCATCCGCGCTTGATTGCGAATTGAGAGAGCTAATTCCCGACATCACCAATCACTCTCGTTTCATCGATTCACCTGCTCGATATACTCCCAGAAAAAACAAAAGCCGCGAGGACTGAAATTCCTTTCCGTTGCAATTTTCTGCATTTTTTTATGAAAAAACATAAGTTGGCGAAAAAAGTGAGTTTTTTCCATCAGAAAAATCCCGCATAGAAATTAGCGAAGAACAATCCGATAGAGTAGAGTACAAAAATATTGTTGAACTCCTTCTGTGTTAAGACACTCTTCCTTTTATACAGTATAAAGCATACAATCAAGGCTAGGAAGAAAACTACTAAGCTAAACACGTATAGTGCCTGAGCGAGCTCAACAAATTCTCCATAAGCGCCCATGGCTGCCGCCAATAAGAAAGCAGGATAAAACCACGCTAATACGTATGGCATTATGACACTTTTCTCCACACTAAAAATCTTCGGTGCAAAGACAAGTCCTAGTATTGTAAGAGGAACGCTCAACATGAGGGCAGATACAGGTAAATCCACTCCCACTTTATCCGCGGAGCAAAGGGCCATATAAACTAGACCCACTGAGATGAGGATTATGTTTTTCATTTTATCTCATTAAAGAATTATTATTACCTTATGCACTGTAAGGCAATATTCGAAATTAAATTATGACCTAACATAAGTATTCGAAAAAAGTGAGTTTTTTTCTAAATCTTCCTCCCAGCGGCGATTGGGAGTGTGGTATTGGCAACTTGCACCTCCTTTGCATTGTAAGAAATGATATGCTCGCGGTTTACCATATAACTCCTATGGATGCGCACGAGAGAAGTGTCTGTTAACATCTCCTCGAGTTGACCAAACGTTTGTAAGGTCATCCAGCGGTGTGTGGTGGTATGAATCCGACGATAATCGTCCATGCCTTCGATGTAGAGTATATCTTTCACTGGAATCCGAACGGTACGACCTTCTGATTTGATCGCTACAACCTTTCCCACAGTATTCAATGCAGTAATCGCACGATCTACGGCACTTTCCCAGCGTTCGTTGGTAAAAGGCTTTACCAAATAATCCACCACATTCAATTCAAAACCCTTGAGTGCATGTTGAGGATAAGCGCTGGTAATAATGATTTTGGAAGAAATAAAATCCCTTTCCAAACGATCGAAACTAAAATAACCGCCCACATTTAAATCTAAGAAAACGATATCCACTGCATGATGCATGAGATATTCCCAACCCTCTTCCAGATGATAAAACTTGGCTGCACAAGTGAGAAGCGGATGCTTCTCAATGAAAAGCTCCACCTTCTCCAATGCTAAGGGCTCGTCTTCTATGATTACACAGGAATATAGCTGCATTTTAATACCAATAAGACTTGAAAACTATTATCCACCTTTTGTAAAGATAACGTATGTTCAGAACCATAAATGAGTTCCAGTCGTTTTCGAATCAACTCATTTCCTATACCACCAATATCAGTGGTGTTATTTTCACTCACCTCAGAAATCAAATTGGTGCAGCGAAAGACAATATGATTTTTATCCACTTTCAAATCAATCTCAATTGCTTTAGACTCAGAAACCCTCGACGCATGTTTAAAAGCATTCTCAACAAAAGGCATAAAGACAAATGGTGCGACATTTACATTATCTAAATCACCAGAAACAGAAATCACAGCATAATCCTTGATATGCGTTCGTATAGCTTGCAACTCCAGGAATCTCTTGAGATATTCCAATTCAGAAGACAAGGGAACCCATTTGTGGTCCGATTCAAATAATGTATATCTCAAAATATCACTTAACTTGTTGAGATAATTCGAAGCTTGTTCAGGGTTCTTCACCAACATCGAATCTATATTGTTTATCGTATTGAAAAGAAAGTGCGGTTGTAAATGAGCTTTTACCAATTCTAATTCAATCTCTGTTGTACGTCGATTCAACTCCTCTCTCATTCTCATCTCCTCAAAAGAATGAATAAACCCTTTGATTACAATACCTATAACAAAGTTAATTGTAACGATGAATGACATCAGGAGAGCCTGTGCGAACAATGTTTCCCATGACCAATAAATACTAAAACCTTCGTACAATAAAAAGTACGCCGCATAGGCAAGAAGAATTCCCAAGATATTCGTCAAGCAAAACCAGACTATAAAACGCAACCATTTCTTTTTTAAAAATCCCAATGAAAACCCAGTAATATAGGCGCTATAAAAACCGACAACACCTGTTACAATCGCGAATGGAATCATCGATATTCCAAATTCGATTGCTGTAGGCCAAAATTCATCGAATTCTCTTCTTCCACTTGCAAAGAGCATTACGAAAAAAGAAAAGAATAGCAAAGCATACATCAACCAATAGCCGACATGGACTAAACTTATTAAAATGTTCTTCTTAGTCATATTAACCTCTCTCTCGATTAGAAATGTACAAAAAATAATGTATGATAGAAATTCCTACAAAAGCAATCAAGGAAAGTAATTCAATGGAATAGCCAGCGGTATTGCGCGGCATACCGGAAAATTCAAAAAATTTATAGCTCGTGTACACGAATGGAAACATATAGCCGTATTTCCAACTGATTAGAAACATGCTGCAAATAACCAGGGCCACTCCCACTCCAATTGGGACCATAAAATTCCGAAAACGCATACTCAATAAGTATTGAAGGGCAATGATGGGCAATGCTGAAATGTAAAAAGAACCCGCATTCTCTAAAATATATTTGATAGGAACCACTTCATCCGTAAACACCATACCACCATTTAATAATGAAGGTAAATAGGCAGAAATGAAAATTGCTATCGTGAAAATGATGAGCCATTTAAAAAACATCATGAGCACGACAAAGTATTTCGCGAAGAAAATGGTGGATAAACTTTGAGGTGTTGCGTACACTTGTTTCCATGTATTATTTCGAAATTCAATTTGACAAATGAGCGAGCATGCTATCACGATACCCATGGGTAAAAGAAGGATTGCCGTCATCTCCCAGGTGCGTTCGAATAGTCTAATCCAAAAAGGATCGAGCACCGACACACCAAAACGATTGGGATAGAATGTTTGAATAAGCGTAATGATAAAAGGCACAAATGATGCGCCTAGCCATACGAACCAAGAAGAAGAACTCTTCTTTGCCTTGAGCCACTCGCTCTGAATGCTGGATATGAAGAGATTATTTTTCATGTTGAATGAGATTTATAAATATTGACTCCAAATCATTTTTTTCTATCGCGAGATGATGCACCTCACAATCTGCAAGCACCAGTATTCTGTTGATCCTCGCGATCTCTGATGGCATCATAGCTGGCAATTGAATGCCATTATCTCTGAACATAAAACTGATACGATGTTCATCAAGAACAAGGCCTGCACGTTCCATATCGTTCACTTTTAAATGGACGCGACCAGATGCTGCTGATATTGCCTTCAATTCTTCGAGACTCCCTTCAAACTTCATACTACCATGATGGATAATCCCAATGTGTGAGGCCACGCGTTCGATTTCTGAAAGCAAATGGCTTGACACAATGATGGAGATACCATGTTCGCGGTTCAGTTGTTTGAGTAAGTCACGAATCTCAAGAATGCCTTCTGGATCCAGACCGTTGGTAGGTTCGTCGAGAACGAGCAACGCAGGTTGATGCAGGAGTGCCACCGCTATTGCGAGGCGTTGTTTCATGCCTAGGCTAAAATGACGCGCCGGTTTAGTTCCTGTATTTTCAAGCCCTACTAATGCAAGTACCTCATTCAATCTTTTTTGCGGGACATTATACAAAACCCTCCAGACTTGGAGGTTTTCGATTGCTGAAAGATGACCATAGATTGAAGGACTCTCAATCAATGAACCAACGCGTCTAAGTATGTTCGAACGATCAACATGAATATCTTCATTAAAAACGCGCACTGTACCTTCTTGCTGTTTGAGAAGACCGAGCAAGATGCGAAGAGTTGTTGTCTTTCCCGCACCATTCGGCCCAAGGAAACCGTATATGCTGCCCTGTGGGATGTTTAGATTTAAATCGGAAAGTACGGGAGTTCCCTTTCGAAACGCCAATCCCACCTTTTCCATTTGAACGATTGCCTCCATAGTTGTTGAATTTGAGACAAACGTATGGGGTGCATTTTGGAAGAATTATTTTAATCGGTGAAATGAGGGGAAAAATCGGTGGGGAATGTGAAATTGGAAATTGGAAGTTGGAAA
>CANGVZ010000099.1 GCA_947457285.1 Flavobacteriales bacterium
CCTGCGACTCAGGCTTCATAATGTCTGGGATACGCATCAAGGCATTCAAATAGTCGGCATTCGTCATGCCCACTTTATCACCAAACTGCTTGAGGTCGTTGTAGTAGCTTTCGAGCAATGCTGTATTGATAGCAGTGCGCTTTTCTGCTTCGATGCTTTCGTAGTAGATGAGCAAATCAGCTTTTCCGCGAAGTACATTTTCGCTGAGCCATCCTCTGAGTTCGAGTTCTTTTTCTCTGTACAAATTAGGAATGCGCAAATTCAAGTCAAGTTGTTTGCTATTCAAAGAACGCAATTCAACCGTGAATTTTTTTGTTCTAATAGTTGATTCGGCTTTCCCGAATCCTGTCATTGATCGAAGCATAGAATTGATATTAGAGAGGCATGTTGGAGTGTTTCTTCTTCGGTGCCTTCTCCGCTTTATTTTCGAGCATTTTGAATGCTCTGATTAATTTCTCTCTTGTTTGCGCAGGCATGATGACTTCATCTACATACCCTCTTTCAGCGGCGCTGTAAGGGTTGGCAAACTTCTCAGCATATTCTGCTTCTTTTTCTTTCCACTTGGCAGTGGCATCTGCTGCTTCAGAAATTTCTTTTTTGAAAATAATTTCTGCTGCTCCTTTAGCGCCCATTACTGCAATTTCTGCGCTTGGCCAAGCATAGTTCATATCCGCTCCAATGTGTTTGGAGTTCATCACGTCATACGCACCGCCGTAAGCTTTGCGCGTGATCACTGTTACGCGCGGTACTGTGGCTTCGCTGAAGGCATACAATAATTTTGCGCCATTAGAAATGATTCCATTCCACTCTTGGTCAGTGCCTGGTAAAAATCCTGGCACATCTTCAAATACGAGAAGCGGAATATTGAATGCATCGCAGAAGCGAACGAAACGAGCGGCTTTATTACTCGATTTAATATCCAAAACACCCGCGAGGAACGCAGGTTGATTGGCCACGATGCCAATGCTGCGACCCGCCAATCTTGCAAATCCAACGATGATATTTTCAGCGTAGTCTTTATGAATTTCAAACCATGAATTCTCATCAATCACATGCTGAATTACTTCATGCATGTCATAGGGTTGGTTGGGATTGTCCGGAATAATATTGTTTAATGCAGGTCTGCTTTCATCACCGCTGTTGTATTCCAACATAGGAGGTTGCTCTTCGCAGTTGGACGGCATATACGAAAGCAGATTTTTAATCTTCTGAATAGCTGCAATATCATTTTCAGCAGTGAGATGCGTCACGCCGCTTTTAGTGCTGTGTGTGCTAGCGCCGCCGAGTTCTTCGCTGGTTACTTCTTCGTGAGTTACAGTTTTAACCACGTTCGGGCCAGTCACGAACATATAGCTGGTATTTTCAACCATCAAAATAAAGTCTGTGAGAGCTGGGCTATACACGGCACCACCAGCACAAGGGCCCATGATTGCGGAAATCTGCGGTACCACACCACTGGCTTGCACATTTCTATAAAAGATATCGGCATAACCACCAAGGGAAACGACACCTTCTTGAATGCGGGCTCCGCCACTGTCGTTGAGTCCAATAACTGGAGCGCCATTCTTCATAGCTAGATCCATTACACGACAAATCTTCTCTGCATGCGCCTCAGCTAATGAACCTCCCATTACTGTGAAGTCTTGAGAGAAAACATATACCAAGCGGCCTTGAATGGTGCCATAGCCTGTCACCACTCCATCACCGAGGTAGACTTCTTTGTCCAATCCAAAATTGGTAGAACGATGCGTCACAAGCATTCCCAGCTCTTCGAAGCTGCCTTCGTCGAGAAGGAAATGAATGCGCTCGCGCGCTGTCAATTTGCCTTTCTTATGTTGTGCGTCTATGCGTTTTTGACCACCACCAAGTTGTGCTTCGGCAATCAAATTCTCCAAACGACTGATCTTATCTGACATAATGGTTTTTAATGAATTGGAGGCAAATATAAGCGACGAGCGCCCGCTATCATCCAATTCGCCAACGCAAACCAACATATCCCATGCGTCCGAAGACAGGTCCCCAAATCAAACTAGCGTCAAAATAGGGTGACTGCGGGTTTTCAGGCGCGATGATGGGGCTCATTTGCATGAAATTCCCTAGATTCTCTCCTCCAACATAAATCTCGAAATTGCTATTGAAGTGCTTTGAAACTTGAGCATTGATAATGAAGAAGTCATCGCTCCGCGGGTGCAGGTGATAGGGGTGTGGATTGCTGGCTGTATTGGGCAAGCGCTGCTCTCCAAGCCAACGAACAGTCAAGTCAAACATCCATTTCGCACCATTATCTTTTTCTTTGGTACTATACTCCAAATTCGTAAAGGCTCGATGTTGTGCAATGAGAGGACGTAGGAGTAATTCTTCTCCGTATTGAGTCTTGGCTTCCAACCAGCGATAGGCTACGCGCATTTGCAATCTACGAATAGGGCTCCATTGCATCTCCACTTGAGCGCTGTTGGAGAATGAAGGGCCATCCAATTGGTAGAACTTAATGACGGTAGGCGTTTCCCAATCTACTACAATTTGCTCTCTAAAGTCGGTGCGATAGAGATCTATGGCGAGCGTTGCGTCACGGTGGAAAATTTTGAACTTTCTTGTAAATACCAACCCGAGATTAATCGCCTCTTCCATTTTCATCCCATAAGGAGAGCCAGCGTCTGTTGTTTGAATCTGAATGCTGCGATTGCTGGCAAATAAACCAACATTGTCCATCAGTAGGTTTGGCGAACGATAACCCATACCTGCCGCAAACTTGATCGTTGTGTTGTCGTTGATGCTGTAGCGCGCGTGAAGTCTTGGTGTAGCAAAGAAGCCATAAGTGTTGTGATAATCTCCTCTAAGGCCCGCTACAATAGACCAACTTGGGCTCGGAGTAAATGTGTGTTCACTGAATACACCGAATGTTTGCTCGGTTCTTGAAAAATCACTGCTGTCGAGTATTTCGGTATAATCATCAAGCACAAAACTAACACCGCTGGTTTGCTTTACCTTTTCAGAATATTCTGAGGCGAAAAGTAAATTGGCGCGGGCGTTCAATTGTTGTCCATCGTACAGTCGTTCCCCATAATTTCCGCGCTGATCGTGATAAGATACAGAAACTTGAGACCCTAAACTCATTCCATCTTTTTCCTCAAAAACATATCCTGTTTTTCCACTGAACTCATAACGATCTGTAGTGACGTTTACACCCCATAATTGCGAGCGAATAGCGTCGGTAGGATCGAAGTCAAATTGGCCACTGGTATTTTGTAAATGATGATATGAAAGTGTGTATTCACCACGTACGCCATTGTCTCCTGCATATGCCCATTCATTTCGAACAACAGCATTTCTGAAAAGCGGATTGTCTAAAAATCCATCATTATTCATATCAAAACGAAGCTCTGACATGGCACCATGAAGGTGAAGCATACTATTCCAATGCTTATTTACTGGTTGTCGTAAAACAGCGTTGAATTCAAGGCGCCCCTGGCTGCCCGCGTAAGCGTTGATGAAGAGGCGTTCTTTCATCTGGATATTCTTGTGCGCAACGTTGATTTGACCGGTGATGCTTTCATGTCCATTGATTACGCTCCCAACTCCTTTTGAAATGGAAATTTCACGAATCCACGGCCCAGGCACATAACTCAATCCGTAGATGGAGGCTAAACCGCGAACGCTGGGAATATTATCGAACATTACTTGGGTATAGCGTCCGTCGAGACCTAGCATTTTTATTTGGCGTGTTCCCGTGATAGCGTCTGTAGATGATGCATCAATACTGGCATTTGTTTCGAAACTCTCAGAAAGATTGCAGCATGCGGCCTTGCACAATTCTTTCTCGGTCATCACTTGTGAAAGTTGGGCATCTTTGAGGCTTATCATTGTAGCACCGATCTCTTCGACGATTTGAATGGTTCGCAAGTCACTGGTGGGTTGCAACGTCACTTCGACATCATTTTGGTCGGTGATCAATAATGTGTCAGGCTCATAACCCACCATCGCAATTACCAGTCGGTTTTGATTTTCCTCTAAATTAATTTCGAATTTGCCTTTTTGATCTGTAAAAACACCTTTGGTGGTATTTAGCCAAAATACCATAGCGCCGGGAAGGCTTTCTTTACGGCCTTTTTCGTTGACACCATAAACTTCCCCGTGTATATGACCTTCATGGTCATGCTCTTCGTGTTGTGCGAAAAACATAGTGCTCATGAAGATCATTCCTGTTGTAAGAATGATTTTTTTCATGATTAGTGTTTTTCTTGTTCGCGATATTTACAACAGTCGTGAGTCTTGCTATACTCTTCGTCAGAGGCTTTGTACTTGTCAGTGTCGTAGCCCTTTGCAGTGATGAGTTTATGGATTTGCTCCTCACTTATTTTAGAAGGCTTGTAGGTAACGGTGGCGATGTTAGTGTCAAGATTGTAATCAGCGGCAATAATGCCTTTGGCATCCAGCGCAGATTCGATAGATTTTTCACACATGCCACAGATACCTTCCACGTGGAATGTTATGGTGACAGGTTTTTTTGAGTCTTGAGAATAAGAGGTTAGACTTAGAAAAAGCCCAATTATTAAAATTGATATATGTTTCATGATGCTTAATTTTTTTTAGTGAAAAAATGTTGATCTACCGAATGGTAGAAGTCACTAAAAATTAAGCGTACAAAATAAGACTTTGATTTAGCAGAAAAATAGGCCTATTCGGAGGAGGCCGCGATTCAATAGATGGTACAAATGATTCTTCGTTTAGGCTCGCCGCAAAAGTGGGAGATTGATAAATATCTACGTTATCTATCGCAACAAATTCGAAGCTTTGAGAAGCATTTGTAGTGTGGTCCGACTCTAGTTCAAAAGTCAGATTTTGATTGTCGCAGCACGATGCGTGAATACCGTCCAGAGAACCACATTTGTGATCTGCCTTGCAGCATTCGTCGGCCTGAGAAGCTACGGCAACGTGTTTCAATTTGCCATGGCAATAGTGCAAATGGATGTTGAGACCTGTGGAAAGGAGCCCATATAATGCTACTATGATAATGCCAAGCCAACGCTTCATGGTTACAAAGATAGAAATAACAAACTGATTGTCAAATACTGACCGCGCTCAAAGTTTGAATCCTAAACTCCTAATTCACCGCGTATAGTATCTATTCTCTTCTTAATTCTTTCTACTTGTGCCTTGTAGTTGGCCCTTCCTTCAAATCTCTCTTTAATACTGAAGTAAAATTTGATTTTGGGCTCTGTGCCGCTCGGGCGCGCAGAAATCTTGGAGCCATCCGCCAATATGAACTGGAGCACATTGGAGGTGGGGAGGTCCATTTCTGTCTCTTCACCCGTTTTAAGATTTTTACGCTTCGCGGTAGCGATATCTCGGACTTCGACAACTTCAGATCCTCCGAGTGAAACAGGAGGCTTAGCACGCAACTCAGCCATCATGGATTTGATTTTTTCTACCCCATCCATTCCCTTGATTGTAATACTCACCAACTCTTCATGATACAAGCCATATTGAGCATATATATCCATTAGAGTGCCGTACAGACTAGTGCCGTTGGCGTATGCATACGCTGCCATTTCAGCGATTAACACGGATGATAAAACAGCGTCTTTATCTCTTACAAATTCGCCGACGAGATAGCCGTAGCTTTCTTCGCCACCACCTATGAAAAACTCTTTACCTTCTTTCTCACGCATCACACCAGCGATGTATTTGAAACCAGTTAGGGTATCATACCAAGGAATATTGAATGACTTGGCGATATCCTCAATGAGATCGGTGGTTACGATTGTCTTCGCCACATATTCATTTCCCTTTAAAAGATTTCTTTGCTTTCTCTGGCTTATTTGATAATGCACCAATAAACTGCCGGTTTGATTTCCGTTGAGCAGGATTAGTTCGTTTTCATCATTGCGCACGGCAATACCAACGCGGTCGGCATCAGGATCGGTTCCGAAAAGCATGTCTGCATTTTCTTTCTCCGCCAATTGAAGCGCAAGATTTAATGCGTCTCTTTCTTCAGGATTTGGCGAGTGAACAGTTGGGAAATTACCATCGGGTGTCGCTTGTTGCTCCACTACCAGAACATTCGCAAAGCCCAATTCTTTTAGAGCTTTTGGAACCATTGTGATGCCAGTACCGTGAATGGAAGTATATACTACTTTTAAATTGGAAGATTTTTTAATTTCTTCTTTTGAAAGAATTATTTCATTGAGTTTTTTGAAATAAGCCTCCTCAACTTTTTCGTCTATATAATCGATCAGATATTCTTTCGCTTGGAAATTCACTGCGCCAATGCCATTTACGGCTCGAACCTCTTTAATTATTCCGTTGTCATGCGGAGGTAAAACTTGTGCGCCATCTTCCCAATAAACTTTGTAACCGTTGTATTCAGGTGGATTATGGGAGGCAGTTATCACAATCCCTGCTTGACACTTCAATTCTCTGACTGCAAAAGAAAGAAGAGGAGTTGGGCGCAATTCTTTAAAAAGCTTTACACGAATATCGTTGGCAGAGAGAACGTCAGCAGCGGTGCGGGCGAAGAACTCTGAATTGTTGCGGCTATCAAACGCGATAGCAACCGCACTTTGAGAATTTGGAAATTGACTCTTGATATAATTAGCTAAGCCTTGTGTGGCCATACCGATGGTATATCTGTTGATGCGATTGGTGCCTGGTCCCATCACGCCGCGAAGTCCACCGGTACCAAAATCTAAGTCAGTGTAGAAGGACTCAATTAAATTTTTGGGATCATTTGCCATCATTTCTTTGATAGCACCTTGCGTTGCTTCGTCTACCTCTGGTGTCAACCACGCCTCAACTTTTGCTTTTATTTCTGCTGAAATTTCCATTATTCAATATCTTTTTTGCACTGCATCAAGCCCTCTTGCCAAGAGAGCAGATCAATGCCGGTGTTTTGTTCAAATTTATCTGCTGCTAATTTAGAATACTTTGGGCGTATTGCTTTGGTGGGAAAACGATTACTGTCAACTGGATGAACAGGTACATTCAAATCGAACACTTTGACGATTTCTTTTGCAAAATCGTACCAGGATGCCACGCCATGTTGTGAATAGTGGTAGAGTCCAGTTTCGATTGCTTGACCGGCATTCAACCGAACGATCATTCGGTTGATGTCATGAGCCAGTGAACGCGCATAGGTGGGAGATGCAAATTGATCGTTTACCACATTTAATTCTCCTTTTTCTTTGGCAAGACGAATCATTGTTTTCATAAAATTATGTCCAAAGCTGCTGTAAAGCCAAGATGTACGAAGCACAAACGCTCTCGCGCCTGAGTTGAGCACATTATTTTCACCATTCAACTTGGCCCTGCCGTATTCATTCAATGGACTCA
>CANGVZ010000100.1 GCA_947457285.1 Flavobacteriales bacterium
TACCTGGAGCTTCGAATAAGTTCCTCTTCATCTTGGCGCCAAGCTTCTTCATGCTTACTGCATGTATGACAAGCGTTGTTATTCCATGGGGAAGCAGTCTTGAAATTGGCGGCACAGTTTATCCTCTTCAAATCACGGATATCAATATCGGATTGCTTTATTTATTAGGCGTGGTATCGATTGGTGTTTATGGAATTATGATTGGAGGTTGGGCATCCAATAACAAGTATTCACTTATGGGTGCATTGCGCGCAAGCTCACAAATGATTTCTTACGAAATCGCAATGGGACTTGCACTTATTGCACTTGTAATGTGGACAGGAACTTTGAGCATTGGTGAAATTGCGCGTCAACAAGATGCGGGATGGGCCAACGTAGTTTATCAGCCACTTGGATTCCTTATCTTTTTGATTTGCGCATTTGCTGAGTGTAACCGCGCACCATTTGACCTTCCAGAATCTGAATCAGAACTTGTTGGTGGATTCCATACGGAATACTCTTCAATGAAATTGGGCTTGTTCCTTTTCGCAGAGTATATCAATATGTTTATCTCATCTGCGGTATTGGCTACGCTTTATTTCGGTGGTTATAATTTCCCCTTCCAACATGAGTTGGGCTTGGAGGGAAATACCCTCGCTATAATTCAGACGGTAGTATTGTTTGCAAAAATCATCATCTTCATTTTTATATTCATGTGGGTACGTTGGACGCTTCCACGCTTCCGTTACGACCAACTCATGAATCTCGGTTGGAAAGTATTGTTGCCACTTGCTTTGGCAAATATTTTCATCACAGGAATTGGAATGTACCTCTTCGGAAAACTCGGATAATATGGCACTAACGAATAGATCACAACTAGTAGAGGCGAAAGAGTTGACGCTTGTAGAGCGTTTGTATTTGCCTGGTATCATCAAGGGTATGATCATTACATTCAAGCACCTTTTTAAACGTGTTCCCACGGTGAAATATCCTGAACACAAAAGAGAACTTGAACCTGTATATAGAGGACAACACGTTTTAAAGCGCGACGAGGCTGGTGCTGAACGCTGTACTGCTTGTGGGCTCTGCGCAGTAGCGTGTCCTGCAGAAGCGATTACGATGGAATCTGCTGAACGCAAAAAAGGTGAAGAATCACTTTACAGAGAAGAGAAGTATGCGAAGATTTATGAAATTAATATGCTTCGTTGTATCTTCTGTGGCTTGTGCGAAGAAGCTTGTCCGAAAGAAGCAATTTTCTTGACCGATAGAATTGTTCCCACCACTTTCAATCGTGGCGAATACATTTACGGTAAAGATAAATTGGTAGAGTCTAAAGAAGAGCGTGTAGACGTCTCAAAACGTCAACGCCCCGAAGTGCTTGAGTTTAAAAAAGACAAGAAGCACTACCACAACAGAACATTTTTAGATAAAGTTAAAAAAGTAACCAAGGCACACTAAGCGTGCTGTTTTTATAAATTCCTTAATACCTCATTATGCTAACGGAATACGCCTTTTGGTTTTTGTCCTTTGTAGCGTTCTTTAGTGCGGCATTCATGATCATTACCAAGAATCCTGTTTACAGTGTTCTTTCGTTGATTTTGACGTTCTTCTCAATTGCCGGACATTATTTTCTTTTGAATGCTCAATTTCTAGCGGCAGTGCACATCATTGTTTATGCGGGAGCCATCATGGTTCTTTTCCTTTACGTGATTATGATGCTTAATCTAAATACACTAGAGGAAGAGAAAAAGTCCACTTGGATGAAAGCGCTGAGTGTAGTTGCAGGTGGAATTTTGTTGTTTGTTCTCTTAGGCATCGTGCGTCGCACCGACGAGCTTACGGTAATTGCAGCCGCTAATGGTGCTGATTGCGGACTCGTTGAGAATCTTGGTAAAGCGCTCTATCGCGACTTCTTAATTCCTTTTGAATTAGCTTCTGTTCTTTTCTTGGGAGCAATGGTCGGAGCTGTTTATCTATCTAAAAAAGAACTTGTATAATGGAACTACTACCGAATATCACAATCAATCATTACCTCTTGGTGAGCGTTGCTCTCTTCTCGTTAGGTATCCTTGGAATATTACTTCGCAGAAACGCCATCATAATGTTTATGTGCGTTGAGTTAATGCTCAACGCGGTGAATTTGATGCTTGTGGCATTTTCTAAAATGTGGGGACAAACAGATGCTCAAGTATTTGTATTCTTCATCATGGTAGTGGCCGCAGCAGAGGTAGCCGTTGGTTTGGCGATACTGATGATGCTCTATAGAAATATGAACACCACTAGTACGGATGTGCTAGATAAACTAAAATGGTAAGAGAAATATTATGGAAAAATTAGTTACCCTTATTCCCCTTTTCCCGCTTGTAGGATTTCTCTATATCATTTTCCTTGGAAAAGGCCTTTCTAAAAATCTTATTGGTGGCATTGGCTCTGGAGCGATCTTTTTGTCATTCGTCACATCCATTGTTGTATTCAGCACACAGCTCGGAGGTGGTAATCCAACCATCGTAAAAGTATTTGACTGGATCACAGCTGGAACCTTCGACATCGACATCGCATTTATTGTTGACCCTTTAAGCACGATTTATCTTCTTTTCATCACTGGTGTTGGATTTTTGATTCACGTCTATTCCATCGGCTACATGCACGATGATGAAGGATTCAACCGTTTTATTGCATATCTCAATTTCTTCGTATTCTTCATGTTAATTCTCGTACTTGGTGACAGCTATGTGACCATGTTCGTGGGTTGGGAAGGAGTTGGTCTTTGCTCATTCATGTTGATTGGCTTCTGGTACAAAGACATGAAGAACAACGACGCAGCGAAGAAGGCTTTTGTGATCAATCGTATTGGTGACCTCGGACTCATCATTGGGATGTGTATGATCTTCATGCAAACGGGAACGTTGAAATACGACGATCTCTTTATTTCAGGAAGTGAGGCAAGTTCATTAAATGGTTGGTATCTCCACGCTGCAGCTATTTTCTTATTCATTGGTGCAATGGGTAAATCAGCACAGATTCCACTTCATACTTGGCTTCCAGATGCCATGGCAGGACCAACGCCTGTATCTGCGCTCATCCACGCTGCTACGATGGTGACTGCCGGTATCTACATGGTGGCGCGTAGCTCCGATATTTTCGCATCAAGCGAAATCGCTTCTAATGTTGTTGTTTGGGCAGGATTGCTTACAGCAATTCTTGGTGCCACCGTTGCACTTACACAAAACGACATAAAAAAAGTCCTCGCCTATTCTACTGTTTCTCAATTGGGATTCATGTTCGTAGCTCTAGGACTTGGCGCTTATAGCATCGCTGTGTTTCACGTAATCACGCACGCCTTCTTCAAAGCACTTCTCTTCCTCGGTTCAGGTTCAGTAATCCATGGAATGGGTGGTGAACAAGACATTCGTAGAATGGGCGGATTGAAAAAGTACATGCCCACCACGCATTTCACCTTCCTTATTGGAACCATCGCTATCAGCGGTATTCCTCCGTTGGCAGGTTTCTTTTCAAAAGATCAAATCATTGCATTTGCATTTGAAGAGAATATGCTTGTATTTGTGATTCTCTCTGCCGCAAGCGCATTGACAGCATTCTACATGTTCCGACTTTACTTCCTTACTTTCCATGGTAAGTTCAGAGGAACACATGATCAAGAACATCACTTGCATGAATCACCAAAAGTGATGACCATTCCGTTGATTGTATTAGCGGTATTGAGCATCTTCGGCGGATTGATAGGTTTCCCTCATGCATTGGGACATACCATTCACTTCCATCACTGGTTGGATCATGCATTGGAAAAAACAGTAGTGATGCCGTTCCTTGATATGAGCTTGAATATGGAGTTGTTGTTGATGTTGGTTGCCACGCTCATCGCTGCTTGTTCAATCTATTTTGCTTACAACAAATACGTAACAAAAGGTGAGTTGGCTTTAGAAGATGATGAAATTGAATCTGGAACACATAAGACTCTTGCAGCGAAATATTATTTCGATGAAATTTATGATGCTTTAATCCGCAAGCCTGTGGATGCGGCATCGGCTTTCTTTGCAAAAGTGGTTGAGCCCACATTTATCGATGGATTGGTGAAGTCGGTATCTGCAATTCCGACTGGCCTCGGAAGTGTTGCCAAGCTCGCACAAAATGGTAAAATGGTCATGTATGTTATGGCTATGATACTTGGACTCATCCTCATTCTTATCACACTACTCTAATTTAAAAAAACGAAGACCATTATATGTTGACCCTCGCACTCATCGCCCTTCCCTTGCTCATGTCAGGAGCCGTATTCCTGCTCGGAGCGAAGGTGGCGCGTTCTACGGCCATGGCCACTACATTGGTAATGCTCGGACTCACCGTATTCGGTGCTGTGCAGCTTTCACTAGGTAAAACAGAATTGCTTAACTTCAATCAAAACTGGATTGGTCCACTCGGATTGCATTACCAGTTTACTCTTGATGGAATTAGCATAATGCTAGCGCTCCTCAGTGCTATCACAGCACCACTTATTGTATATTCTACAATAAGTAAAACCTTCAAAAATCCACACATCTTTTATGGCCTCGTTTTGTTGATGTTGGGCGCAATGAATGGCGCTTTCTTCGCTGGTGATGGTTTGATGTTCTACATTTTCTACGAAGTAGCGTTGATACCTATCTACTTTTTAATACTCATCTGGGGTCGCGGAGAAGACAAGGCAAAAGTTACCTTCAAGTTTTTTATCTACACGATTTTCGGATCTCTCTTCATGTTGATCTCGTTATTGTACGTGTATCAGCATACTACACCTCGCTCGTTCTCTTTTGATGCCCTTTATGCTGCTGGCACAAGTCTATCTGCTCTTGAGCAAGGTTGGGTATTTGCTGGAATATTCCTCGCTTTCGCAGTTAAGATGCCTATATTTCCTTTCCACACTTGGCAGCCTTCCACCTACAATGCAGCTCCTACCGCTGGAACAATGTTGCTTGCTGCGATCATGTTGAAGATGGCTACATTCGGCTTGATCCGCATCGCACTTCCTATGGTGCCTGCTGGAGTAGCTGAATACGGAGACTGGGCTATCGTTCTTTCTGTAATCGGAATTGTCTATGCGTCAATGATGGCGATCGTGCAGAAAAACTTTAAACTCTTGATTGCATACAGCTCTATCGCTCACGTTGGCTTAATCAGCGCTGGTATCCTAAGTGGCAATGCACAAGGAATTCAAGGTGGACTTTTCGAAATGATCTCACACGGGATTCTTTCAGTGGGTCTCTTCTTCGTTTACGACATCATAGAATCACGCATGGGGCACGATCGCATCAACGAAATGGGTGGAATTCGCGCAGTGAACCCCACTTTTGCATTCTTATTCTTTGCAATTGTAATGGGCTCCGTAGCTCTTCCATTCACGAGTGGTTTCGTCGGAGAATTCTTATTATTACTGGGACTTTATCAATACAGCGGCACACTCGCTCTCGTAGGTGGACTCACAGTAATTCTAGGTGCCGTCTACATGTTGCGCTCTTTCCAGGCGATGATGCTCGGAGCTGAAAACAGTGCCACCGCCAACTTTGCGCCTTTGACAAGACACGAAACAATACTCCTTGCTATCGTTGTCATTCTCGTGGTAGGACTTGGAATTTATTCTGATCCTATCCTACAACTCTCAAATAACGCTATTGATTCACTTCTCGCTACGACACGATGAAAGAACTACTCATAACCTCACTTCTAGGTATTGCCGTTTTGGCATTTGATATTGTAAAGATTCGCAAAGCGATTCTTCCAGTCATTATTCTCGGATTCATAGCAACCATCGCTTCATGCGTAATGGACTGGGGAATGAATGAAAATCCATTCAACAATAACATGTTGATCATGGATAATTTCGCTTTAGGCTTCATTGCCGTACTCAGCATTGTGGCGATGTTTTGGTTTTTAATATCGAGCGACTACTTCGTTAATGACGTTTCACGCACCGATTTGTATGCTCTTGTCGTTTTCTCTTTTTGCGGAGCAATGGTTTTGTCAGCATATTCAAACCTTGTGATGCTGTTTATCGGTATTGAAATTTTATCCATCCCGATGTATGTATTGGCCACCAGCAATAAGAAATCTTTGACGAGCAATGAAGCTGGTTTTAAATACTTCTTCCTCGGTGCTTTGGCTTCTGCAATACTTCTTTTCGGTATCGCTTTAATTTATGGTGCAACAGGTTCATTTGATATGGCAGCTATCAGCGCGCATATCAGCGACACAGGAACAGGCACCATTATGACCGCTGGTATCCTAATGATTATGGTTGGATTCTTCTTCAAAGTTTCCATTGCACCATTCCACATGTGGACTCCAGACGTATATCAAGGTTCTCCTACAGTTATCACCGCGCTCATGAGCACAGTGGTAAAAGGCGCTGCCTTTGCGGCAATGTTCCGTTTTTTCTATTTAGGTTTCTCTTCTTCGCTCGAATACACATCGATGATTTTTGCGGTGACTGCGGCGCTTACCCTTATCGTTTCAAACGTTATGGCCGTGTTGCAGACCAATACGAAGCGTCTTCTTGCTTACTCAAGTATATCGCATGCAGCTTTTATGTTAGGTGCAGTAATGACTGCGACAAGCACGAATCCTCGCATATTGATGTATTACATCCTCGTTTATAGCATCGCTTCGTTAACGTCATTCACTGTCCTTTACCAAGTTTCTAAAGTTCAAAATGGCGCTGAAGGATTTGATGCATTTAAAGGGCTCGTGAGACGCAGCCCCCTAATGGCGGGCGCAATGACTTTGTCATTACTCTCTATGGCTGGTATTCCTCCGCTTGCTGGATTTATGGCAAAGTATTTTGTGATCAGTGCAGTTTTAGATGCTGGCTATACTTGGCTCGTGATATTGATGATTCTTAGTTCAGCTGTTGCTGTCTATTACTATCTCAGATTTATTGTTGCCATATTCACCCCAATCGAAAACGCAGGAAGAATTGTTTTGAACGATATCCAACGAATCGTAATGATTCTTTTCACCATTGCTTTGGTAGCTTTATTTTTCTTGGCAGCTTTTGTTTAGAAGAGTAATCCTGGATCTCCAAGATTTCCGCGTCTTTGCAATTTCAAATCTCGCAGCATGCTGCTCTTGATGTTGATTTGAAACATATAGGATTTCCTTATGCCAAAAGGAATATAGGTTGCTGATGCTTCCCAGCAATGAAGGTCAACATTTAGCCCAACAGTTGTGGTAGTTAATTTTTCAGTATCGAAATTATAACCCCTATCGAAGTTGAATGCGAGTCTTTTCAGCAGCGTGAATGAGCCTCTGAATGTTGCAGTCTGTTCCAGTTTTTGA
>CANGVZ010000101.1 GCA_947457285.1 Flavobacteriales bacterium
ATTTCCACAATCGTCAATCGCAGTCCAAGTGCGTACAAACAAGAATCCGCAATCTTGTGGGATTACTTCACTTTCCATGTCAACGAATACATCGTCGTCACAGTTGTCAGTAGCGAGCACTTCAACGTTTGGTGCAATTTGACCACACTCCATTGTCATATCCGCAGGAATGTTTACAAATACAGGATCAATATTGTCAGTTGCGCTATACGTTCTGGTCACAGTCGCTTGATTGCCACAATCGTCTGTAGCCGTCCAAGTGATAGTTCTCACTTGATTACACTCTAGACCTTGATCATTTACAGTGAATGTAATAGTTACGTTACCATCACAATTGTCGGTAGCAGCAACCATCATATTGTTTGGAGAAGGAAGTTCTCCGCACAAAGCTGTTCCATTGTCTGGTACCATTGTAAATGTTGGTGGCACGTCGTCGTGAGTTGTGAACACGCGTGTAGCCATAGTAACATTAGCGCAATCGTCCTCAGCGCGGAAGGTGAACGTACGGGTACGATCGCAACCCTCGCCCTGATCTTCATAAGTAATCGTAACGATTACTGAAGGATCGCAGTTATCAGATGCAGTAACGTTGAGGTCTTCAGGGAAAGGAAGAACATCACAAGCTACTGTATTATTAGCTGGAAGATTATCAAATGTTGGAGCCTCATTATCACCAAGAACAGTGATGGTTTGTTGAGCAGTTGCAGTATTTCCGCAATCGTCCATTGCAGTCCAAGTTCTTACGATTTGGTACTGGTCATCACACTCGAAGTCATCCTGACCTTCGCAGTTGTTGATTGAGAAATTCCAGTCACCAGCAGAGCTGTAGTGAACTCCGTTGATATCACCAGAAACAGTGATCCAAGCAGAGAAACCTAAACCGTAGCTTTGAAGGCTAGCGTTCTCACCCAACTGTGCACCATACTTATAATCTGCTGGAGCATGAGCGAATGTCAAGTTGATACCGCTCAAACCGTCAACACCAGTAAGTGTATTTGGCTTGGTAGGATCCAACTCATAGTACTCCCAATCGAGGTACTCGTCACCGATGGTGATCGTAGTGCCTGCATCCAACTTCTCTTGACGGAAACCTGTTGGGCTGTTCGGATTTGGGATAGAAGTCCACTCTTCGAATGAACGCTTGAAGCGATAGTTAGCTTCATATTGGAAACGCTTATTAGGATCCTGAGCGCTTCTAACAAGTCCGGTGAACTTAATTGTACCGTCGCTGAACTTTTCAAACTGTCCGCTACCTACTGTAACGAAGTTAGAGTTTGAAAGACCAAGCGCATTGCGCACGGCGCCTGACAACCAAAGGGTATGACCAGCGTTTGCATCTGCAATGTGGCACACTGTAGTATCAGACTCAACGCCAACAAGTGTTTCTGAGTATACTAATTGGATATCGCTATCACAATCGTCAGATACCGTTGGAGTTGAAGAAGCTGGAATTTCATTTTGACACTCTACTGTTACGTTCGCTGGTACGTTAGAAATAACAGGAGCTACCGTATCGAGCACTTTCACCACTTGCCAGTAAACGTTTGGATTACCGCAATTGTCAGATACTGTCCACTCTCTTACGTCAAATGCCAAACAGTTTGGATTCGTTTCGCAGTTTACCAAAGAGTTGTAGCTATCAATGTGCTGCATATTGTCATTAGCACCATTTACAGGCAAACCGCCCATTGTTCCTGAATATGAAATCCAGAAACCAGCACCGTAAGCACCATAATGGTCACGTGGACCTAAATCCATAAAGTGAACATTGCCATATGGGTTACCAGCAGCGTTCAAAACGATGCTTGAACCAAGGAATGCACCATAACCTTGAATAGTGTATGGTCTGTCAAAGTCTACCTCCGCATACAAACGGTTGAAGCGCTGAGAGTCACCAGGATTATATCCGCCATTAGCGGTCCATGTGTTCCAGTCAACCAATTCTTCGAAGAAAATTTCAATAATCCAACCTGAGTTAGGATCAGAAATATTCACAGCACGGCCAATCCACTTAGCAGTACCATCTTCAAAAAGAACAACCTTACCATCATCCCAACGGTGATATTTATTGTAAGGTGCTGGTGTTCCGTGGAACCAAATATTCGAGTTTGTATAAGTTGGTCCGAAGGCCAATTCACAAATCTTTAATGCGTCATACTCATCATAGCTAATGGTTACATCAGAACAGTTGTCACTGAATGTAACGTTAGGATATTGCTGACCACAGTTGAGCGTGATCGATGGGTTTAAGTTGTCGGGTGTTGGAGGCGTATTGTCAATTTCGCATGTTTCAGCACAAGGCTCAACACATACGTAAGTACCATTCAAATCACCATGTCCGCTGGTTGTACCAGTATAGCTAAACCAGTTGCTGATACCATTTGCATTTGTGTTCAAAGCATTGGCACCATCACCCAATTGAAGACCATAAGCCGGGTTTTGATTTGTCAAATAAAGAGTAGTTCCAGCAAGAGCGCCTTGTCCAACGAGTGTGTTTGACAAAGTAGTAGACCACTTGTAATAAGTCCATGTAGTCTCATCACCCAATTCTGGGCTATGAGCCTGAAGTCCCATTGCAGTCCACTGCGCATAAGTGCTCTTTTGCTCAAACCACAAGCTAACTTCAAATTTCTGGTTAGGATTGCTGATACGCTCAATCGTTCCATAGATACGCGCTGTACCATTTGGGTACTTAGCAATCTTCATTGGATTAGAAGCAGATGATCTAAAGTCGGTTCCATAATTTGGAATCCAGAAGATACGTCCGTTTGGAGATTCGTAACCACGAAGGTCACAGATTTCTGGTTGAGCACACTCATAAGAACCATTTAAGTCACCATGACCGCTGGTGGTACCAGTGTAGCTAAACCAATTGCTAATACCATTTGCGTTTGTATTAAGTGCATTCGCACCATTACCCAACTGCAATCCATAACTTGGATCCTGGTTGGTAAGGTTGAGTGTAGTACCTGCCAAAGAACCTTGACCAATAAGAGTATTGGGAAGTGTTGTTGACCACTTATAGAAAGTCCAAGTAGTCTCGTCACCGAGGTTTGGACTGTGCGGCTGAAGTCCCATAGCAATCCACTGATTGTACGTGCTACGTTGCTCGAACCAAAGGCTTACAACAAACTTGTGATTTGCGTTGCTGATTCTTTCAATTGTACCATAAATGTGAGCGGTACCATTGGAAAACTTAGCAATCTGCAAAGGATTTGAAGGAGATGATTTAAAATCTGTACCGTAGTTAGGAATCCAGAAAATACGACCATTTGGAGAATCGTATCCTTTCAATTCGCAAACTTCTTCTGCAGTACAATCACCGTTGATAGTAATGGTAATGTCGTTCGACTCACCATCCCATGAGGTACAGCCACTTCTTCTAGAGCATCTTCTGAAAACTGTAGTTTCAGTCAAAGCACCTGAATCATAAGTAGAACCCGCTGAGTTAGGAAGTTCCTGGAACTGCCAGTTAGTAGATGCATTCTTATAGATCCATACATATTGAATAGTACCACTACCACCAGATGGAGCTGTAATACTAACAAATGGAGCTGGATCATATGGTGCGCATCCTGCTTGGTTGTAACCAATAGTACCACCATTGGTAATATTGCTACAACAGTTGTTTACTGTAACCGTTACAATGTTGCTCTCTCCAATCCAATCTGTACAACCTTCTCTGCGAGCGCAACGACGGAACATTGTTGTTTCGCTAAGTGGGCCTGGGTTGTATGAAGCAGCATTCGCTCCTGCAATTTCTACCCACTGGTTGTTGGTTGAAGCTGCTCTGTAAATCCACATATATTGGATGTTGCCGCTACCACCTGTTGGCCATGCCATGTTTACAATATTGGCAGGATCAAAAGGAGAACATCCTGTTTGATTGCTACCGATGCTACCACCGCTTGTTACGTTGCTACACAGTGGAGTTGTAGTATAAGCGAAACAAACACCAGAAGGAACAACAGAGTTTGGAGTGCTGGCAGAACCGTTACCCAATGTTGCATCTTCATAGTGTACTAATTTTATTTGGTCAATACCATTCGGGAAAGTGAATGGACCGAAATTATCAAAACGTGTGTTCTGAATTACGTTGTCAGCGATGTCAGTGGTATAACCTGTCTGACCTACAACGTTTCCGTTCTTATAGAAAACAATCTTCCACTGCTCGTTTGGCTGGCTCACAGTAGCGCGAGTACAATAGCCATCAAATGACGAAGTGCGAACGTTTGAAAGGTTCACACTGTTGTTTGCTAAATCAGCAGGAAGATTAATTGTGAATGTACCACCGTCTACAAATCTAACTTCAGCATCAATATCACAACCATTCAAAGAAAGTGTTGGTTGCCATTGCCACTGACCTGTACAATTCAACGCTTCTGGAAGAGTAGGATTACAGTTGGTAACAGTCATCACTATATCAGTGGTCTCACCAGCCCAACCTCCACAACCACTTCTTCTAGAACATCGACGGTAAGTCGTGGTCTCAGTGAGTGCCGGTGGATCATAGGTGGCAGACGCAGCACCTGATACTTGCCAGAAATTGTTTCCGGTACTGCTGTTCTTATAAAGCCACATGTACTCTATAGTACCTGATCCTCCAGAAGGAGAAGTGACATTAGAAATAGCAGATGGATTGAAAGGCGCACAACCGCTTTGGCTGTTTCCAATAGTTCCACCATTGGTCACGTTGTTACATGTACTTTCAGAAAAGCTCTCCCCTCCTGTACCAGCAGATACAAATTGATCTACACCAGCAAATAAAGCGAGGATTACAATGGATGAAAACACGAAGATTTTCGTGACAGCTGAACTACCTTTAGAAAAGTAGAAATTACTCATCTGTTTAAAGTTTGGTTAAATGTTAGATTTGTAGGTCGTCGAAACTTTTTACACTTTCGACGTACAAATATACACATTCGTTGGTCAAAAAACCAAATTAACAGATAAGGAATTGTTAATAACTTAACTCAACAAAGGCTTAAGAAATTCAAATTCAACCACTTGAGTTGGAGTAAATTTTTATAGGGATGAATGGTAGATTTTGAGGTATAAACGACAATCTACACATTTTTTAGCTGAATAATTGCTTCTTCCGGACTTGGATGAGCAAAAACGAAATTACCTGCGACCAAGGCATCGGCACCTGCCTTTACCAATAAACCCGCATTCCCTGCTGAAACTCCTCCGTCCACCTCAACGAGACAGCTTGCGTTGTTTTCAGCGATAATTTCGCGCAGATATCTTAATTTAGAATAGGTACGCTCGATAAATGACTGCCCGCCGAAGCCTGGATTAACAGACATCACCAATACCAAGTCCAAATCATTGATGACATCTTCAAGAAGTTGAACAGGCGTATGAGGATTAATAGCGACACCCGCTTTCATGCCTGCGGCTTTGATAGCCTGAAGTGTACGGTGTAAATGCGTGCATGCTTCCAAATGAACGGTCAATAAATCCGCTCCCGCATCTCTAAAGGCGTTTATATACTTGTCAGGCTCTACAATCATTAGATGCACATCCAGAGGTTTGGTGGCATGCTTCTTTATAGCCTTCACCACCGGCAACCCAAAACTTATATTAGGTACGAAAACCCCATCCATCACATCGACATGAAACCAATCGGCTTGGGATTGATTGATCATTTCTACATCTCTTTGAAGGTTGGCAAAATCAGCACTCAGTACTGAAGGTGATACGATTGGCATAGAATGGCTATTTTTGGCAAAAGTAGCATTCCAGTAAAAAATATCATTCTTCGTTTTGATAACAGTTGGACTCACAGGTGGCATAGGCAGCGGTAAATCAACCGTGGCAAAAGTTTTCGAGTTGCTCGGAGTGCCTGTCTTTTATGCTGATACCGAAGCAAAAGAAGTTTACAATGACGCTGATATCCGTGAACAGCTTGTGAATAAAATCGGTCCCGATATTTATAAGTCCGATGTTTTCAATAAAAACTTGATGCGTCAATTCCTTTTCGAGTCTGAAGCAAACCGTTTTTTTATCAACCAATTGATTCATCCTAAAGTGGCTGAGCGCTATCAAAACTGGAAACGAAAACAAAATGCCCCTTACATCATTCGAGAGGCTGCCATTCTTATAGAAAGCGGCTCATACAAAGACTGCGATCAAATCATTGTAATCACTGCTCCGATAGAAATGCGCGTGCAGAGAGTTTTACATCGCGATAAAATAAGCGCCGAAGAAGTTCAAAAAAGAATTGCTGCACAATGGAGCGATGCCGAGAGAAGTAAATACGCACAACACGTGTGGATAAACGACAACAAAGAGGATCTACTGATGAATATCCTTCTTTTTGATAATGCCATCAGGGCTTAAAATTGCGTACTGATTTACCCACACGATCTGCAAAAGCTGCAATCATTCGATTCATCAACTCTGCTTCACTCACGGGCCCTTTACGTCCAGAAAACTCCGCCATAAGGCGGTCCCTGTCCTTTACATTTACTACATCCTCTTTGCTGGACATTAGTTGCCACTTCCACTCTCCTGGATATAATCTCGTATGATCGCCTTCAAAGTCAGACCAGACTACATTATCTCTTTCTGAAAAAGGAACAATCTCAGTAGCGAAAACTTTTCCCGTTTCCGCATCGAGAATCTGAAACTTAAAAGACGCGTCCAATCCTCGACCGAGGCGGTTTTCAGTGTATTTCACTTTCTTAGAACCCACCGTTGGCCCTAGGTATGCTTTGCGCTCGTAGGATCTCTGAGGCGCTACTTTGTGATCATAGGTCACTATTTCACCTGTAATAATGTATCTCGCACCAATCAGTTTTCCCGCTTCAATTACCTTGTCTTCGTCGAATACGGCTGACATGCTATTCATTTGCTCGCCCAAAAGAGCCTCCATGTGTTCCCGCTCCACGAGCTCAATAAAAGGACTTCGGATTTGAAGAATCTGCTGTTTTATAGCTCCGCTCAGTGCACGCTCCAAACCATTATCAATGTTCTTTTTTTCAACGGGTAGATATGCTATGGAAAATTTAGCTTTCTCAAGGCATTCGTTCATTCGCTGGAGAGCGTCTTTGAAACCGGCATCCAGTTGTACTACTTCATTAAAAAACTCGTAGCCCTCCCTCCAATACTGGAGCTCCATAGCTTTTACACCTTTATTGTAATTGGGATAGATACGACTGAGGAGATCTAAATACTCCGCCTTTTTATTGTTTCTGTCTAAAGAACGCAACTTGCGAATGAGTTCCTGCGCTTCTTCGTAGCGTTCTTCTTTCACCGCACTTTCTGCGCTTTCGTAAAGAAAATTGACATAATCCGTTTTG
>CANGVZ010000102.1 GCA_947457285.1 Flavobacteriales bacterium
AAGTTGGGTTAGGAAAGAGATTGATTTCGGGGACCTTGTCAAAAGCCTTAATTTCAACTGCTGTAATGACTGGAGATTTATTAAACCTTGTTATCACCCCATCCTCATTTAACGGATTGAAGCCTTTGTAATAAGCTGTTGTCCCAGCTCCATCAAAGTCAAATAGTGTGTAGTCTTCTCTCGCTTCTCCCACTATCCAACCTCTAAAGTCTGTTGTTTTAAGTGAATGTCCTTCAGTATCTTCTCCACAGCCAAGTTGAGTGCTCCAAAGAATGTTGTTATTCGAGTCAAAAGTCGCAGCTAAAGATCTTCCTGTCTGAGCCGATATGTTTGTTTCCATATGATATCCTCCATCTGAATTGCACAAAGGAAATGCAGTCGGATTTGACTGACAGTAACCCCCTGGCTGCTGAACAGACGTTGAACGATGCGTGCCTGTAATTGTAAGCTCATTGGTTGGCGAAACATGAGACGAAAAAGCAGCCTCTTCATTGTTACCCCCAAAGAATGTACTCCAAGTGAGTTGAAAAGTATCAAAGACCGTGTTATGCGTTAACTTCATGACAAAACCTTGCGACCCTTGACCAAAAGATTGCTGCTGCCAACCAGATCCAACAATTGGAAAGGTGGCGCTTTGCGAGGTAGAAATTTGTTTTATTCCTGTCAAATAAATTTGTCTCTCAGCAGTTAGAGATTCCACTTTCGAAACACCAAGACTAGGTCTTTGAAAAAGATCGTTGCCTCCAGCTGTTGTTTCATACACAAATGTGCTATAATCCAAGGAGTGGATTGGAACGTTTCCATTGAAGGTCACTCCGTATTTAATGAAGAAATAGTTAGCGGCATCTGGATTTACTGGGTTAAATGAAAAGTCTGTCGATTGTTTCAACAGAGGAAATTCATTTCCAGGCGGATTTACTTCATCAATGTTTCCATATTGCAAACTTTCTGTGGTTCCTACTAAGTACAAAGCTTGAGGGTCTACTGATGCAACAACATCCCATAAATAATCATTTTCACTGGTTCCAAAAAATGTTCCCCACATGACGGGTTGATTGGGATCGCTATCATTGATGCATAGGATTACTCCATCTTCATTTTGTGAGTAAGGTAGTACAAGGCTTTCAGGGTCTGATGCCATCATTTCCCAGCCTAGGCCTGAGGACGTATGTCCCGTTAGATAAAGTCTACGGGGGCCGCTTTTGGGGGTTGGAACCAAAGAAATTCCTCTTAAATTATCGAACCCATTGCCTCCAATATAACTATCCACCACTGGTTGTCCATTTAGTCCATTTAATTTCAGATATAAACCATCACGATTGCCATTTTTAACTACATCATTTAATCCTTCAGGTCCCCACAAGCCTAGTCCATCGCTGCCTGTAACCCCAGTTACATGTACAAAGTTATTATCTGCCCAAGCAATATCAAAACCCAAATCAAAGCTTGACCCACCATAAATAGTAACCCATCCAGCCGAACAATCTTCACGAAATTTACCTATTAAAAAATCTTGATTCAAAGATGCCGAGGATAAATCAAGGGTATTTCCAATATCGGGAATGTTTGCTGATATTGTAATCCCAACAACGAAAGCCTCATTTCCTGGGTTTACGTCCACCCCATTTAACTCATCATCGCTACTCCCCCCAAAGAATGTGCTCCATTCGATATTATTGGTGCCTGGGCAACTTAGTTGAACGGATGATAGCAATCTAGAGTTAATTTCAATTACGAGTGTTCCTGTCCAAGCTCCGATATTTCCAAAAGTGACCTCATTGCCTGTGACAACATAGCTTGGTTGCCAAGAGTGTTGGATTAAAGCTCCTGTAGAATTATTCATAGAATAGGCGATGGGTCTTTCTTGTTCTTCTGTTGTCCATTCTAGTCCGATCTTCAACTTTCCATCACCGCCCACACCGATACTTGTATGGCCAGAATATTCTGATTTAACATTCGAAACATTGGCGCCACTGCGAATTACAAAATAATATCTATATGCCAGTTCATTCTGAGTAAACATCAAATCGACATTTGGATAAATGTCTTTCCAAACGACACCACTAAACATCTCTGTTTTCAAACTCGGTTGATTCATATGAGTTAAATAATAATTAGTCAAACTCGACATCAGCTTGATGGGCACCCAGTCACTAACTGTGCTGGCATTCTTGAATCCCATGTCAATGCGTTGAGCACTTACAGTATTTTCATCGATTCGGTTGGTGAACACCATTGACATTTTTTGATTATTCAATAAAAAGGTAGAGGGGTAAGAAGTGTAGTTGTAGTATTTCGACTCACTATCGCTCAATCCTTGAGCATTGCGAACTTGCCCATTATTGACCTCATAACCTTGACTTGATTGTGTACCGAAGTTTTGAGGAATATAAACAGTTTGTTCCCTCCATTTTACAAGTGCGTAACCAAATCCAACTCCTTTTTCTGTTTGGGTAGCAATAAAAATATTGCTGCCGTTGACTGCCATAGAGTAAACTGCATCGAGTCCATTGGAATCTCCGTTGAAATAGCCATGGGCTAACACAGTACCATTACTTTGGCTTACTTTTATCAATGCAACATCCTGATTAAACTCATTTATGTTATTGGCAGCTACAAAGAGGTCATTGCTAAAATTCTTTGCTATTTTATATCCTTCACTGGAAGTAGATTCTATACCATTCCACTCCGTTGTCCATTGTGAAGCACCAGTTGAAGCATTAAGTTTCCCAATAATCGCTTTCTTGCCTTCATTGGTATTAGTGTAGCCGGTGAATGCAATATTCAGGTTGTCAATAATCGCTAGGGAAAAGGCATGATCATCTTGATTTACGGATCCATTTTTTTCATAGACCCATTGCTCGACGAGTGAATTATTATACTTGATAATTCTTAGATTTTTTCCTTGGCCAGAAACATTCTTTGATCCGCATACATATATTGATTCAGCTGAATCAATTATTAAATCAGATATTTCATCAAGTTCAGAATTATCGCCACCTGTGTAGGCAGCTCCTGAAAGTGCTCCAGAATTTAAATTGAAGCTAAAACGCGTTAGTCTCCAAGCAATTGGACTTATTGATGATTGGCTTGCTCCTCCTATAATAATTGTCGAAGTAGATAAGACAACTCTATGGGCGACATCTTGGAGATTGTATGTAGAGTTAAAAGTACTCCCCCAAAGCAGGGTGCCTGAGGTATCATACTTTCTTACAATCACATCGGTGAGTTGGGTAGGGGATATGACAGCCCCTCCGACACAATAGGCATTTCCGCTAGCATCTAATGTAATTGAGTTAAAGCCGTCCAATAAATTTGCTGGGCCGCCATAGGTCCTTGACCATAAAAACAATCCCGAAGAATTGTACTTGACAATCACTGCGCATAATCATTTACACCTACTTGTATTGATCCTACAATATAAACATTATTGTTTGCGTCAACGGCAACGTCGGCGCCATAATCATCTCCATTAAAGGATCCATTAAATTGCTTAGACCATAAAAGTTGGTTCGATGCATCATGCTTTGTTATGAGCATATTGTATGAACCTGCGTTGTCCAGAGTAGAGCCCACAGTATAGGTATCGGAGCCTTTTATTTGGACCTTACTTGCCGTTAGAAACATTTCTTGGGCTCCAAAGATCGAAGATTCTTGGACATACAGTGCTTGTTGTTGTTGTGCCGTAACTTTGACATGAAAGCATAAAAAAGTAAGGACAACAGATAGAATGTTGATTGTTTTCATTTATTTAAAGAATTTGTTGATTAAGGAAACGACGTCTCGTTTTGTTTTCTAGTTCGAATTAGCACAACGAACTTAATTCATAAATTCTTTAAAACAAATTTTATCTACAATTTTAACATATTAAGATTTCAATTCAATAGTCCCTATAGCCTATAGGAAGGGACTTTTATTATTCTGAGTTTTCTCCCTATTTTTGACTTATGGTAAAAAAACTACTCTTCGTCCTTTTTGCACTACTTTCTACGAATGCATTTTCTCAATCTCTCAAGAGAAAAATTGCAGAGGCTCGCACCAACAATTATTTTTAAATTTGTGAAATCGCAAATGCTCACTTCGATGAAGTGGGCCGCGAAAGCGCAGAAGGAGAAAGAGATTCAGAGTATGTGAAATTCAGAAGATGGGAATGGTATTGGTCCACTCGCGTGCTTCCCGATGGAAGTTTCCCAAACATGATTGATCAGAAAAGAGTCTATGATGCGTTGCAGCGTTCTGCCAATCGCGACAACGATGTCACTTGGATCAATATCAACCAAACCACTGCTGCTGGCGGCTACCACGGCATGGGCCGCCTCACTTCTGTCGCTTTTCACCCAACGGATGCAGATATCTTTTATGTAGGCGCTCCGATCGGAGGTGTGTGGAAAACAATCGATGGTGGAGAAAACTGGATTGCTCTCGGCGACTCGCTCCCCTATCTCAGCGTTGGCAACATCGTCATCGATTCTCAAAACCCCGACAACCTGTACATCACCATCGGCGATCACAACGGTTGGTGGGAATATGGTCTCGGTGTGTACAAGTCAACAGACGCAGGTCTTACGTGGCAACCAACGTCACACACGACACCTTTCACCAGTCAGACGGCTTATTCGAGAATGATCATCAATCCCGAAAATCCTTTGGAACTTTTCGTAGCGCAAACAGACGGTCTTTTCCGTACACAAGACGGCGGTGATACATGGACTCTCGTGCACGATGGCTATCACAACGATGTAGTATTTCAACCTGGAAATCCAAGCACCGTTTATTCTTGTACCAACGACTATTGGGGAAGTAGCGAAGTATATGTTAGTTATGACAGCGGCGACAACTGGTATCAACTCACCGACTTCGGAACATCTTACTCACAAATCAAACTAACTGTAACACCTGCTAATTCCGACTACCTCGGTATCATGCACAATTATGCTGGTGATGTACAATTTTATCTCAGTACAGATGGTGGCGTGAATCTCGAAACGCCCTCATGGATGCCCGAAGATGGAATCATTTTCTTTTCCCCCGTAGATCAAAACAATATGTATTGCGGATGGATGAATGTATTCCGCTCTTACGATGCTGGCTGGCAGTGGGAACAAAACACATTGTGGTACGGCAGCGACGAATTTCACGAAGTACACGCCGATCAACGCAACGTGGCCTATCACCCGTTGACCAACGAGATCTTCTTTTGTAATGATGGAGGCCTGTACAAGTACAACGAAATCACTGATACGTGGACAGACCTTTCTGATGGACTCATCATCACTCAATATTACCGCATCGCCGTTGCACAAACAGACGATACGTTTATGATTGGTGGCACACAAGACAACGGTGGCCGCAAACGTCTTGGATTCAACACATGGGGACCCACCAATGGCGGCGATGCTATGGAAGTAGCTATTAATCCATCCAATGAAAATACAATTTATACTACCTATGTAGATGGTGAACTCTACCGCAGTTATGACCAATGGGAAAACGATCAGTACTATGATATCACCCCTCCACAAACCACTGGAGGCGCATGGGTAACACCATACGTTATAGACCCGAACGATCATTCGGTTTTGATTGCTGGCTACGAAGATGTGTTCCGATCACAGGATGAAGGAAACACATGGGAACAATTGACATTTGGGATCACTGGTAGTCCTGATAATAAGCTTGACGCCGTTGCAGTGGCGCCGTCAAACTCTGACATCATCATGGCTGCGCGCAATGCAAAGCTTTATAAAACGATAGACGGAGGAGCTACCTGGACCAATCACAATGCATTTCCAGCAGCGATGTATGACGCCCGTATTACTTCAATCACCATCCATCCGGAAGATCCAAATAGAATTTATATTACCATTGGAGGCTATCAAAACCTCAACAAAGTGCGCTATAGCACCAACGGAGGAATCACCTTTACCAATATCTCTTACAACTTACCCAACGTTCCCGTGAACTGCGGCATCATCGATAAAGACAGTGAGAATTTTGATTTTTACATTGGAACAGATGCGGGAATATTTCTATTTGATCCAAACGCCAACACTTGGAACTACTACGGATTCGGCGTTCCCAATACTTCGGTTACTGATTTAGAAATTCAATACAATACACGCAAACTTCGCGCGGGCACTTTTGGCCGTGGCATCTGGGAAGCCGACCTCGCATCTGAAGCGACAGTAAGCGTGAACAATCGCACCCCACAAAATGCGCAATGGGTAGAGTTAGGTTTGAATCCCATTCACGATCAATTGGTATTGAATATTCACGCTACCGCGAATGAACAAGTATTCATCCGCGTTAGCGACGCACAAGGCAAAGTAGTACACGACACCAAAGACACATTCGTGATGGGCAATTACCAGCGTTTCATTCCGTTGCCCAATCTCAATGCTGGAATCTACTATGTTCAAATCATCTCCCCCAACTACCCCTCGCAAGCGATGAAGATGGTGGTGAGGTAGGGGTTAAAGAACAAAGAATAAAAGAACAGGGAACAAGGGATAAAAGAACAGGGATTTTAGGAACAAGGAACAAGGGATAAAAGAACAAGGAGTAAAAGAACATGGGAACAAGGGGAACAGGGGATATAAGAACAAGGAATAAAAGAACAAGGAACAGGGGAAATTCAGTACTTTAATAGCCTGCCCATTCATGGGCAGGCCGGGAACATGGGAACAGAGGGAATATGGGGGATTCAGAATTTTGAAGAACCACTTGCGCCTCATATCGACTCCGTAGGAGTCTAATGTTTGTAACATCGCAAAACACCCACGCTCTTCTCGACTCCGTAGGAGTCGCACATAATCCACCCGAGTAAAATTCCAATTTCCTCCCGATAGCTATCGGGACTCCCAGTCTCCAAATTCTAATTTCAAATTTTTTTTTGTTTTTAAAAAACTCCTCTATATTTGCACCAGCAAAAAAGCAAATTATGATTCTTTCAATGTGCTGTATGATGTGTTGTCACTCCTCGGGAAACCGAAGGTAGCAGCTCATTGTTTGCACAAAAAGAATAAGCAAATATTGAAAAGCCCTTCGGAAATCCGAAGGGCTTTTTGTTTTAAACCACTTTTTTTTAGAAAAAATAATTTATAAAATGACTTTAAGATTCACCTTCCACAACAACGATATGATGCACATGTGTATGTGTTGTTGCTGCCCTTATGTCCGGGAGGTGGATAAAACTTAGTATTTGTTGTTTAGCAAATCAAAGGCCCTCCGGATGACAATGACTCATTTCCGGGGGGCTTTTTTTTTTCAAGTAAAAATTTTAAATCAATAC
>CANGVZ010000103.1 GCA_947457285.1 Flavobacteriales bacterium
ATCATCATAAAAGAATCTGGCACCAGCTAGATGAAAGCGTGTCTTCGAAATTACGAATTCTAGCAGCCGCAAATAATGTAACTGCCTGCACCGTATTTCATGCAATCTGGGCTGTTGTCTTAAGCAAGTATAGTATTTCGCGCGACGTAGTATTTGGAAGCATCGTATCGGGGCGTCCATCCGATCTTCCTGACGTTGAACGCATGGTGGGGTTGTTCATCAACTGCATTCCGGTGCGCATTACTTTTAATGAATTAGAAACGGTTATGGAACTTCTGCGCAAAGTGCAAGCGGAAGCAATTGATGCGCAAAAGTATCATTATGTACCATTATCGCAAATCGCAAAATCGGTAAATGACAATTTTGCACTTTTTGACCACATCATTACCTATGAGAACTATCCACTTTCGACTCAACAGCACGAAACGGGGATTGTTCGTTTAGGTGAAATTCAGGTCTTTGAACAAACCAATTATGATTTTAATATCGTCATCTTTCCCGACACAGGATTTGTCTTGCGAATGGACTTTAATGAATTGGTCTATGAAACTTCTCAAGTGAAAAAAATCATCGGAGACCTTGATGCAATGATTGAACAGGTGGTTGAAGATCCGTCTCGACCTATTGAATCATTGTTTACTCGAGCAGATAGTGTTGCGAAATATGTTGAAAATAGTCTGGCCAATCGGATTAATTAATTTACGAGCAAAGTCATGAAAAGTAAGTTTGTTTATACCCTTTTTGAGAGGCAAGCCATCGATCACCCTCAGCGAATTGTGATCGCGCAAGGGCGCAGCGAAATTTTATATGGGCAACTCCAGGGCCGCATAAACGATTTGAGTACCCTATTATGTAGTCTGAAACTTCCTGTTGGTAGCATCGTTGGGGTACTTGGGGGCTTGGTTTCCGACCAAGTCACAGCCATGCTGTCTCTCTTCAAATCCGGGTATATTTTTATGCCCATTGACAGATCCTTTGCTCCGGCTCGTATGAAATATGTTTTTGAGACATGCACCCCCCGATGTATTATTTCATCTGCCAGCGAGAGAGCATCTTGTGTCCAATTACTGCAATTATACGGTCATGAGAACGATATTCTCATTCTCATCAATAGTGAATTAGAAGCTATCCACATGGAGGTGCAGCGCTATTCATCCGGTGAACTATTGCCAATTGGTGTAGACACCCAACAAACGATACCACCTCCTTTCATTGAGCCGGAAGAAGGGTGCTATATCTATTTTACTTCAGGTTCAAGCGGTGTTCCTAAGGCTATATTAGGGAAACACGTTAGCCTTGCGCACTTTATTCAATGGGAGATAGAGGAATTTTCAATATCCTCCTATGACGTTTTTTCTCAACTTGTCCCGTTTACTTTTGATGCATTTCTCAGAGATGTTTTTGTACCTCTATGCTCGGGAGCAACATTGGCAGTACCTTCTGCCGAACAACGTGAAAATTCAATTCAGTTGCTCCATTATCTCGAAGAACAACGTGTGACGACAATTCATACGGTTCCTTCTTTTTTTAGATTGTTAGTTTCAGATGCCGGTCAGGACAACACCAAGAAGCTCGACCTGCCATTTCTAAAACGAATTCTTTTGTCAGGTGAACCACTCTACTGGAATGATATCAAAAAGTGGAGAGAAGTTTCAACGAATAAAGCTGAGTTTGTGAATCTTTATGGCCCCTCGGAAACAACCATGATAAAAACATTTCACCGAGTCAATGAAGATAACTATTTGCCTGGTGTTGCCATTCACGTTGGAAAACCGATAAGCGATACAATTGTTGCCATTCTTGACTCCAGCTTAAATGTTTGTTCTACAGGCGAGGTAGGAGAGATTTACATTAAAACTCCATTCATGACGAAAGGTTACTTCAATGACCAGGCACGCACGGACGAGGTCTTCATTCAAAACCCGTTTGTAAAGGACCGAAAAGAAGTCATCTACAAAACCGGGGACCTTGGAAGATATCTGGCCGATCAGAGCATTGAGATTTTGGGACGAATAGATCAACAGGTAAAAGTAAATGGCGTTCGGATTGAGCTTGGTGAGGTTGAGAGCAGCATTCGCAGGTTGCGGGATATTGAAGAGGTAATTGTCCTGGGGCGACCCCAGAAGGATGGTGGCATTATGCTATGTTGTTATTACACGGGCCAGAAAAAGGATGTTAAGAAGCTTATCGAAGAGCTTGCGATTGATCTCAATGCCAACATGATCCCGAGTTATTTCATTCACCTGGATAAATTCCCGGTCACAATGAGTGGCAAAATTGACCGTAAGGCACTTCCAATACCAGATGAAATGTTAAATACCCATTATGTTCCACCAGCGAACGAAATGGAGAGTGCATTGGAAAAACTATGGGGTGAGGTGCTAGGCCATAAAAGAGTCTCCCGTAAAGCTTCTTTTTTTGAAATTGGAGGAAACTCGCTACAGGCGATCCAGTTGAACAGCCGAATTTTTCGAACGCTCCATGTTAATTTAAAGTTATCGACCATTCTTCGAACATCCACCATCGCAGGACAGGCAGAATTGATTACAAATCTAAACCGCGAAAAAATTCAGCCAATCTCTCGTGCTCCAATAACGACTGATTTTCCTTTATCGCACGGGCAGAAGCGTTTGTGGATACTGAGTCAGTTTAAGGAAAATCGTGTGGCCTACACCATTGTTAAAACATATAGATTTACCGGCCCATTAAACGCAACCGCTTTAGAACAGTCATTTCATGCGTTGATAAGAACTAATGAAAGTTTGCGGACTGTTTTTCGAATTAGATCCGGAGAACCTCGCCAAGTGATTCTTGGTGAGAACGAACACGGATTCAAACTTCAATTGATGGAATCCGATATCGCGCTACTTGAAATCATACAGCAACAAGCTTATAATGAACCCTTTGACTTGAGTGAAGGCCCCCTATTGCGTGCCATCGTTTTAAAGGTTGATGTCGATCAGCATGTGCTCATGATAAGTGTACATCATATTGTTTCAGATGGCTGGTCTACTGAGGTAATGTTGAAAGAACTTATGGTTCATTATAATGGATTTACCATGAGGCAGAGCTATCAGCCGACAGAGAAGGGACTGCAATACAAGGACTATGCGCACTGGCAAGGTGAACAGGTCAATAACGGGCTCTACAGTCAGCAAAAGGCTTTCTGGTTGAATCAATTTAAAGGTGAGATTCCTTTACTCACGTTTCCATCCGAACTTCCGCGGCCGGATGTCAAAACGTTTAATGGTGCCGAGCTTGTTCATCCGTTCAGTCAAGAAACGCTTGATCGACTTAGGGATCAGGCTTCCATTCATGGGGTTAGTGTTTTCATGTACGTGATGTGCTCCGTTCAAGTATTACTCTATAAATATTCTGGACAAGATGATCTGATTGTCGGCACGACCGTTTCCGGTCGTGAACATGCCGATTTGGATGATCAAATTGGATTCTATGTAAATGTGTTGCCAATTCGTACATCCGTTTTCCCGGAGCAGTCCTTCAAGGAGCAATTGTCCCGGGTAAAACAAATCATGATTGAAGCGTATGATCACCAGCAATATCCTTTTGATAGCCTAATAACTGACCTAGATATCAAACGGGATATGGGGCGTGCTCCGTTGTTTGATGTCACCGTGGAATTGGTAGATTTAGCCAGCAGAGCACAAGAGGATACACAACTTGTGGGCTTGCAAGTGGAGCAACTGGAGACTGGATTCACGTCCAGCAAATATGATCTCTCGTTTCGCTTTATGGGCACAAGCGAGATGAGGCTTGTAGTAGAATACAATCCTGATGTTTTGGAGCAAACCGCTATCACAACCATGATTGATCGATATGTTCGAATGCTTGACATTTTTTTAGAGAATCCGAATTGTCAAATCTCAACGTTGAATATTCTGACGAATGATGAACTGCATAAGATACAGGAAAACTGTTCGGGAGATAAAAACGAGATGAGTACACAAACCGTTGTTGATTTATTTCATGGTGCTTCGAAGAATTTCGAGAAAAAAGTAGCTGTAACGTTCAAGGAAACGAGGCTAACCTATGGTGAATTGGATGCATGCAGTGATGCGTTGGCATCCTATCTAATTGGAAAATGTAATGCAAAGCCAGGGGCTCACATTGCAATTATAATGAAGCATACGATCTGGTTGCCAGTGGCTGTATTCGCTGCACTGCGCTCTGGGCTAACGTTCGTGCCTATTGATCCAAGTTATCCTACGGAACGCGCGTTGGAAATTCTATCGGATGCGGAAGTGACACTCGTTTTGGCTGATACTGATACGTTAATTTCAAGGGTATTATCAATTCCAGTCATACGAATCGAGTATTCGTGGAGCGACATCGTAAACCAAAAATGCGCCTTGCTACTCCCTTCACCAAAAGATATTGCCTACATTTTATATACTTCAGGGACAACGGGTAAACCCAAAGGTGTGATGGTATCCCATGGAAGTTTGTGTCACTACGTCCAATGGTCCAATCAATATTATTTTTCGAATGGTGGAGGTGAAAAATTTGGCTGGTTTACCTCATTGTCATTTGACCTCAGCATAACAGGTCTGCTAGGAACGCTTTGCCGAGGACATGAGCTGCTTATTTACTCACACGAATTCCCCGGTGAAGCACTGCAGCAAATCTTTGGGTCGGGAGGAGCTACCACCACCAAGCTAACACCCTCACACTTAAGGCTTGCTGAAAAAATCGTTTTAACTAAATCGAATAATTTAAGATGTCTTATTGTAGGCGGTGAAGCGTTAGAGAAGTCTCACTTATTAATCGCCGAAGAATTGAGCCCCAGCGTAGAAATTTATAACGAATATGGACCAACAGAGGCCACGGTGGGGTGCACGGTTGCGCATGTCTCATCGCATTCGACAATCACGATTGGAAGACCCATATCGAACTGCAGCATTTATTTACTAAATCAGGATGATCAAAACCAACTGCCAGGGCTAAGGGGAGAAATCGCCATTGTCGGTCGTTGTTTAAGCGAGGGTTATTGGAACCAACCAGATGAAACCAAAAGGAAATTTATCACGCTTCCTTCGGGCGAGCGTCTTTATAAAACTGGGGATATTGGGTCGTGGTCTCAATCGGGAGATTTGATTTACCATGGTCGGGTGGACCAGCAACTTAAAATCAATGGGCATCGCATTGAGCCCACTGCTGTCATCCGTGTGATCGAACAGTGTGAAGGTGTCACATCGGCTTTGGTCCGTGCTCGAATGGAGGAAGATAAAGCCATTGGCTTAGTATGTTATTATACCGGTGATGCCACCATCGAATTGTTACGCAGTTTTGCGTCCACCCAACTGCCACTAGCCATGATACCTGATACATGGATCCGTTTGGATGAAATACCTCTCACCGTCAATGGGAAATTAGACGTATCTAAATTGCCCCAATGGAATGAGGAGAATTCGTCTCTGGCTGTTCGACCAGAAACACCAATTGAAAGTATGCTCGCTGATATATTTGCTGACGTGCTTAATACTCCAATAGGGACGAATGATAATTTTTTTCAAAAGGGAGGCGATTCGATTATGGCTATCCAGATTTGTTCACGACTTTATCGGGAAGGATATGCTCTTGAGGTAATCAATATTTTTGAGTATCCCACGATTGCCCAGATCGCCCCTATCCTTCAGCCGATTCAACGAATTGCTGACCAGGGAAAGGTGGTTGGGGAGGTAGAACTGGGAGCAATTCAGCAGGCTTTCTTTGCGCGTGATCTTAAAATTCCTTCGCATTATAATCAGTCGGTTATGCTTATGAGCAAGGATCGTTTGAATGCGGATAAGCTGTGTGCTGTGATGGAAAGGTTAATGGATCATCACGATGCTCTTCGAATCTATTATCCTGATTTTCCCAAAAACACGTTGCAGTATAATGCCCAATCTAGGGATCCTGTGAAAGTGGATGAAAAGGATTTGAGTAAGGAAATCTCGCCAGAACGTGAACTCGAAAAACAGGCACAGCGTTTACAATCTTCTCTTGACTTGGCAAAAGGTCCACTCATAAGAATTGGTCTTTACCATTTGCCTGATGGGGATCGTCTGCTGATTATCATACACCATCTGTTGGTCGACGGCGTATCATGGCGCATTTTTATGGAGGATTTCTTGCTGCTTTGGAAAAGCCATAAAGGAGATGTTGGCGCGGTCGCATTACCGCTGAAAACTGATTCTTTTCAAGCTTGGACCAGGCACATGAAAGAGTATGTATGGCAAGGTAACCTGGAAGCTGAATGGGAATATTGGCAAGACATAGTAACCCGAACAACGTCCACCGATTGGTTGCCAAAAAATAATGAACAGAATGGCAGATTCGGCTCTTCTGACCGATTAACCTTTTCCCTCACCCCGAGTGAATCAGCTCTCCTGCTAAAAGATGTCCATTCTACATACGGAACTCAGATCAATGACATATTACTGGCGGCACTCGGAAAGTCGGCTTTCTCTATGTCTGATTTGGCAAGTTCTGTCACCGTGATGTTGGAAGGCCATGGAAGAGAATCGCAATGGGCTGACGTGAATATCAATCGCACAATAGGGTGGTTCACGACTCATTACCCGGTGAGACTCCAAGCGGAATCGGAGAGTATAGAGAGATTGATTATTGAAACGAAAGAAATGCTGCGAAGAGTTCCTAATAAAGGTATTGGATATGGTCTCCTACATCAAAGGATGATGGAAAAAAAGTCATACGTTTCGCCGTCTCAAATTTCATTCAATTATCTGGGACAATTTGACACTGCATTCAACGATTCTGTGTTTGATTCCGCCCCTGAGTCAGGTGGCACAATTCAGGCGTTAGAAGACACGCGTTGGTATGATGTAGAGTGGACTTGTTTTGTAAACAACGATTGTTTGACGGTTGAGTTAGTATTTGATCCCCAGCAATATGATTCCGCGACGTTGCAAGAATGGTTAAATGAATTTGTTTATTCCATTCGTGAGATCATTGATTATTGTGTGCAGCGGAAGCAACATGGATCAACTCCAACTGATTTCAGCTATAACAAACTGTCAGTGGCGGAATTGGATAAAGTGTTTAACTATGACTGATCTCACACTATGATACGCAAGCAGAACATAGAGGATATTTTAAAACTGTCTCCGATGCAGGAAAATATCTATTTTAATTCCTTGCTATCTCCAGGGAGCAGAGCTTATCATGAGCAAACGTTATTTTATCTTGATAGAGTATTGGAAGGCAAGGCGTTGAATGATTCAGTACAGATCATGGTCGCAAGAAATACGAT
>CANGVZ010000104.1 GCA_947457285.1 Flavobacteriales bacterium
ATTTGTAATCTGAGTTTTGTTTTTTTAAATTTTCTTGTAAATGGTTTAACAGCTCTTGGAAGTTCTTAAGAATTCCTCGGCTTTTATTTGTCGGCATAATTAAAAGCCATGAAGAAAATTTATCTCTTAGTTTTATTGACAGTGTTTTCCTTAGCAGGTCGCACTCAAAGCGCTTCTGAGCCTAAGACTCTTTTTGGAAACATATCATTCGAAAACATTTCTTTTGTTATTAATCCATACAGCGAATTGGGTAGCATTGGAGGGTCAGAAAAGTTTTCTTTGGGTGTCCGTGGCGGAGTGAATGTAAACTCGAAGTATACTTTTGGAGGGTATTATACAGGCTCCCTAAATAACGTTCGACCAGCAGGAACGGAGTTATTGACTGGCTACATGGACATGCGAGCTGGAGGTTTGTATTTTGAATACACATTGTTGAATGAAAAGCTTGTTCACCTGACATTTCCTCTCAACGTTGGATATGGGGAGGTTCAGTGGGATACAGATAATGATGAAATAGAATTCAATGAAGAGAATTTCTTCACGATAGAGCCAACTGCACTTTTAGAGGTGAATTTACATAAATATGTCAAAGCCAATCTCGGTGGCGGTTACCGTTGGGTGAGCGATTTCAATTATTTAAATATTGATGCAAATGATTTGAGAGGTCCAATAGGCCAAATTGGTTTAAAGATTATCATCTAAGGAAGAACAAAACAAGAAACCGTCTCTTTTTAGAGACCGTTTTTTGTTGAGCTATTTTCTTTGATAATAGAATACAAGGCTGGCTTTTTCTATGGTGTTTGCCCAAAGGTTGAAGCCTACTACCGCTGGATCGGTTTTTTCATCAAGCCCTAAGCTTGCTTTTTTAAGGGCATGAATAGTAATGATGTATTGGTGAATGCCGTGCCCCACTGGCGGACATGGACCGCCGTAGCCTCTTTGCCCATAGCTGGTGATACTTTGTATGCTATTGTTGGGAGCTTTTCCAGATTCCACATCACCGGCTCCGGCAATAAGTTCGTGGACGTTTGCAGGAATATCGAAAATGAGCCAATGCCACCACCCGCTGCCTGTGGGTGCATCGGGATCGTACATCGTGATTGCAAAACTTTCGGTGCCTTCTGGGGCGTTTTCCCAGGAAAGTTGAGGCGACTCATTTTGTCCAATGCAGCCCCAGCCGCTGAATTCCTGCGTAAGGGTACCCTGTCCGCCTACGCTATTGCTTTTGAGTGTAAAGGTCTTATTCATAGCGCTAAAATTACAACAATTCTCTCGCTATCTTTGCCCCCGTTATGCAAAACAACGACGATAAACTCAAGAAGGTCATCGCTCATTCGAAAGAGTATGGCTTCATCTTTCCATCATCAGAAATCTACGATGGACTTTCCGCTACATATGACTATGGTCAGTATGGTGTTGAATTAAAAAACAATATCAAAAATTACTGGTGGACGGCCATGACACGCATGCACCAAAACATTGTGGGTATTGATGCCGCAATATTTATGCATCCTACCACTTGGAAAGCTTCCGGTCACGTCGATGCCTTTAATGATCCGCTGATTGATAATAAGGATAGCAAAAAGCGCTATCGCGCCGATGTTTTGCTCGAAGACTACATCAAAAAGATTGAGCAGAAAATTGATAAGGAGATAGAAAAAGCGAAGAATAAGTTCGGAGAGGCTTTTAATGAAGAACAGTTTAGAGCTACCAATCCAAACGTGCTTCGCAATCAGGAAAAAATCAATGCAGTAGAAGCGAAGATGAAAGCAGCTCTCGAAGCAAGCGATCTTGAGGCTTTGAAAAATCTCATTGATGAATGTGAAATAGCAGACCCTGAAACAGGCAGTCGCAACTGGACAGAGGTTCGTCAGTTTAACTTGATGTTTAAGACCGAAATGGGCGCTGTGAGCGGTGATGCGGGAATTATTTATCTCCGTCCCGAAACAGCTCAAGGGATTTTCGTCAACTTCCTCAATGTTCAAAAGAGCGGTCGCATGAAATTGCCTTTTGGTATTGCTCAGATTGGAAAGGCGTTTAGAAATGAAATTATCGCGCGTCAATTCATATTTAGAATGCGTGAATTCGAGCAAATGGAAATGCAGTTTTTTGTAAAACCAGGAACAGAGCTAGAATGGTATAACTACTGGAAAGAAACCCGCATCCGTTGGCACAAGGCTCTGGGGATGGGTGAGAGTAATTATAAGTTTCATGATCACCTCAAATTGGCGCACTACGCCAACGCAGCATGCGACATTGAATTCAACTTTCCGATGGGCTTCAAAGAATTGGAAGGCATTCACTCGCGCACTGATTTTGACTTGGGAGCTCACGAGAAGTTTAGTGGTAAAAAGCTTCGCTATTTCGACCCAGAAACAAACGAGAGTTATGTGCCTTATGTGATTGAGACTTCTATTGGTCTTGATCGTATGTTCCTCGCGACACTTAGCGCGGCTTATGAAGAAGAGAAATTGGAAGACGGTTCAGAGCGTATGGTATTGCGTATTCATCCTGCATTAGCTCCTGTGAAGGTGGCTATTTTGCCATTGGTGAAAAAAGACGGTCTTCCGGAAAAGGCGCAAGAAATTGTGGATTTATTGAAGCTCGATTTTAATCTTCAGTATGACGATAAGGATGCTGTAGGCCGCCGCTACCGCAGACAAGATGCGATAGGAACACCATATTGCATTACGGTAGACTACGATACTATGCAGGACAACACTGTGACGATTCGAGAACGCGACAGCATGCAACAAGAGCGAGTGTCAATTGATCAATTGCACCAAATTGTAAGTAAGAAGGTGAGCCTTCAACAATTGTTTAAATAGAATTTTAATTTTTATATCATGCAAATCACAAACGAAAAAGTAGCCGCAATCCATTACACATTGCGCAACAATTCAGGCGAGGTGTTGGATTCGAGTGCGGGCCGCGAGCCGCTCTACTACCTTCACGGCCATGGCAACCTCATTCCTGGTATGGAAGCAGGTTTGGAAGGAAAAGTAGTGGGAGACAAATTTAGTATCGTGGTAAACCCAGAGGATGGCTACGGCGTTCGTGACGAGGCTGCGGTGCAACAAGTCCCAATGGCTGCATTTGGCGGTAACCCAGTCAAAGAAGGAATGCAATTCCGTGCTGGTAATGATCAACAACAGTATATTGTTACGGTGACGGCCGTCGAAGGTGATATGGTAACAGTAGATGCAAACCATCCATTGGCAGGCGTTGAATTACATTTCGATGTAGAGGTAATGGAAGTGCGTGATGCAAGCGGTGAGGAAATTGCCCATGGTCATGCTCATGGACCAGGTGGACATCATCACTAATAGAGTTTTTAATAAAATAATAAATCAATATGGCTTATCAGTTAGACTCCCGTAATTTTTCAGGAAAACGTGTTTTGGTGCGTGTAGATTTTAACGTGCCTCTCAATGAGCAAATGCAGGTGACGGACGATACCCGCATTCGTGCTGCAGCAAAGACGATTAAGAAAATTATTGGAGATGGCGGAAAAGCCATATTGATGTCCCATCTGGGTCGTCCAAAGGGTGGTCCAGAGGATAAATTTTCATTGCGTCATATTGTACCTAATGTTCAGTCGGTTTTGGGAGTACCTGTTCACTTTGCAGAAGACTGTATTGGCGATAAGGCCGCAAGTGTCGTAAATGCTATGAAAAATGGTGAGGTGGTACTTCTTGAAAATCTTCGATTCTACAAAGAAGAAGAGGGTGGAGATGAGTTTTTCGCGGGACGGATTGCTGAGAACGGAGATGTATATGTTAATGATGCTTTCGGAACGGCGCATAGAGCGCACGCTTCCACAGCAGTGATTGCTAAATTTTTTCCAACCGATCGTTTGTTCGGTTATTTGATGGAAGATGAAGTTCAAAATATTGATCGTGTGCTGAACAGCAATCAAACTCCTGTTACTGCTATTATTGGTGGAAGTAAAGTGAGTAGCAAGATTGCGATTATCGACAACTTAATGGACCGCGTGGACAATCTAATCATCGGCGGTGGTATGGCTTTTACATTCATTAAGGCTCAAAAGGGAAAAGTTGGAAGCAGTTTGGTGGAAGAGGATAAATTGGATGTGGCGCTTGATCTGCTTGTGAAAGCGCGCGAAAAGAATGTGAATTTATTATTGCCAACAGATGCTTTGATCGCGGATAAGTTTGCAGCTGACGCCAATACCGATTCGTGCGGTGTGGGAGCCATTCCAGACGGATGGATGGGCTTGGATATCGGACCTGCATCGGTAGAAAGTTTTAAGGAAGTCATCCTGCGCAGCAAGACAATACTCTGGAACGGCCCAATGGGTGTGTTCGAAATGGAGGCTTTCGCTAAAGGTACGATTGCGGTTGCCGAGGCACTGGCTGAGGCTACCAAAAACCACGGAGCGTTTACACTGGTGGGTGGAGGAGATAGCGTGGCAGCGGTCAATCAATTTGGACTTGCAGAACAAGTGAGTTATGTGAGCACCGGTGGAGGCGCAATGCTCGAGAGCCTTGAAGGTATTGAGTTGCCAGGAATAGCTGCCATTAGAAAGTAGCGTTTTGTATGTTTAAACATACGGGCTACTAATAGTGATTTAGAAAAGTATGTTTACATAAAGTATGAAACCTATGAAATGGATATGTGTCTTTTTGAGTGCTGCTTTCTTAGCGTCATGTAGTTCTTCCAATGAATCTTTGGAAACAGTGAGTCAGGTCGACTTGGATAAATACGCGGGCAAGTGGTACGAAATTGCTTCGTTTCCACAACGCTTTCAAGAAGGTTGTCATTGCACCACTGCAACCTATACAAAGAGCGCGGAAGGTCACATCATCGTAGAGAATCGTTGCAATAAGGATAGCATTAATGGTGAACTATCTCACATCGAAGGCAAGGCATTTATAGTAGAGAATTCTGGTAATGCAAAGCTGGAGGTACAGTTCTTCTGGCCTTTTAAGGGGGATTATTGGATTATAGAATTATCGGATGATTATTCTTATGCAGTGGTAGGTCATCCGAACAGGGAATATTTGTGGATTCTTTCGCGCACGCCACAAATGGAAGAATCAACCTATAATGATCTTTTGAAGCGCATTTCAAATAAAAAGTTTGATATCACCATGCTGAAAAAAACAGTGCAGTGGGAGTGAGCTGTTTTTCGGAGTCATTGAATGAGAAAATTGTGGATATTTGAAGAAACAAAAAAACTGATCATGACGAAGGAAACAGCGATTAAATTATTTGAAGAAAAACAGGTGCGCTCTGTTTGGGATGGTGAGCAGGAGAAATGGTTTATTTCTGTTGTAGATGTGATAGAAATATTAACAGGATCTGATCGACCAAGAAAGTATTGGAGTGACCTGAAGACCAAGTTGAAGAAGGAGGGCAGTGAGTTGTCCGAAAATATCGGACAACTGAAAATGCTGTCTACAGATGGTAAACATTACAGTACCGATGTCGCGGATACCGAGCAATTATTTAGGCTTGTACAGTCCATACCTTCACCGAAGGCGGAGCCGTTTAAATTGTGGCTGGCGCAAGTGGCTTCTGAGCGCCTGGACGAAATGCAAGATCCCGAATTATCTATTGATAGAGCTTTGGAGCAGTATCTGAGCATGGGCTACTCAGAGAGTTGGATTAATCAAAGACTTAAAAGCATAGAGGTTCGAAAAGAACTCACTGATGAGTGGAAAAAAAGAGAACAGATGAATAGTTCTGATTTTTTGCAAACGAGAAAATGGGCTTTTACTGAGAGTTAATAAAGTCGCGATTAAAAAAAAGATATTTTTTTTGTAATATTTGAGAGGGACCTGCGTCAGATGGTCAAAAATTAATCACAATGAAAAAGTTTACGTTATTCTTTACGGCGCTCGCCTTGGTTTTCAGCGCTTCAGCTCAGGTTCCTACGGAGAAGTCTTTATTATGGGAAATATCCGGCAATGGTTTCAAGGAGAAGTCATATCTCTATGGTACGTTTCACCTACTATGTCCAGAAGATTTGGTTTTTGCAAAAAAAGTGACTGAAAAGCTGGAAGCCTCAAAGGCACTTTATTTGGAGCTGGATTTCAGCAATCCACAGATTGGCGTGGAGATGCAAATGGGAATGATGATGGCAGACGGTCACACCATTCGTGAATATACGGATAGCGCAACGTTTGCAAGGATGGGAGATTCTCTCAAAGCCAAGGTGGGAATGCCTATTGAGATGGTGAATAGTATCAAACCAATGATGCTTGCGTCAATGCTCTATCCAAGCGCCCTTGGATGCAATCCTGGATCGCCTGAATTGGAATTGATGAAGCTGGCTGACGCCAAAGGCTCTAAGATTGCCGGATTGGAAACAGTCGCAGACCAAATGAAGATTTTTGATGAGATTCCCTATAAACTTCAAGTGAAGATGCTCGAGGAATATTTACTATCGAAAGATGCCATAAAGAATGAAACCGAACAAATGCTCGGTATTTATAGAAAGGGCGATGTGAAGGCCATGCACGATTTTATGGAAGAAGATAAAAGTGGTCTTGGGGGCTTTATGGACTTGATGCTCTACAATCGCAATCGTAATTGGGTGGAGACAATTAAGGTACAATCAGCGAAGGAAGCTTCTTTTTATGCAGTTGGAGCGGGGCATCTTGGCGGAGAGCAAGGGGTAATTGCTCTACTCAGAAAGGCTGGTTATACCGTAAAAGCAATCATGTAATTCAAATACGATGAACTCCGATCAGTTTATTCAGGAGCTTCAGCTACACCAACGAATTATTTTCAAAGTTTGTTCTCTTTATTGCAAAGAGCAGGAGGATCGTGAGGACTTGTTTCAGGAGATCGTGATACAGGCGTGGAAGGCGGCAGATCGCTTTAGAGGAGAAAGTAAGTTTAGTACATGGCTGTATCAGATTTCTTTGAATGCTGCGATTTCTTGGTTTAGAAAGGAGAAGAAACGAGCAAATGATGTTCGATTTGATCGCGCCCAGCTTGGTACACAGCCAGATGATGCCTGGCAATCGGATGAGCGCGAAATGCAATACCAAATGATGCATAGGGCCATCGAACAACTCGGAAAAATTGATAAGGCGATTGTAACGCTTTATCTCGAGGACTATGATTACAAGACGATTGGTGAAATGCTGGGTATATCTGCAAATAATGTAGCAGTGAAGATGACGCGTGTTCGCGTGGCTCTAAAAGAACTCATGGAAAAAATGCAG
>CANGVZ010000105.1 GCA_947457285.1 Flavobacteriales bacterium
AACACCGAGCGCTCGATGCGCGCCATTTCATAATTAATGGTGGCCTCTTCAGGGCGGAGATTCAAACACTCATTGAAGGCGTCATAAGCCTTTTTTATATCACCTTTTGACTTGAGCAATTGCGCCTGAAAGAAATACTCATCGAACTTAGTGTCCACTTTGGGACGCATATCTTCGGGCTGCACACTGGCATCACCTTCTGATTTTTTTTCTGTGGTATTCTTCTTTGCTCCGCAAGCCACGAAGAATAAACACGATAGGATGAGGAGATAGATTTTCAAACTAATTATTTTACAACTGAATAATCGCTTAAACTCAATACTTGTGCCGAACCTCTAACTTCGGATGACACGCCAATCATAGATTCCAGAAGATTGGATTGTTCTATTTTGCTATTTGGTAAAATGATGGAGGCCTTCACCACGCTATTGTTCACACTTGCGCCATCTCCGATAGAGGTGAAGGGACCAATTACAGCATTAGAAATAGTGGCGCCCTCACCAACGAAACATGGCGGTATGATGACAGCATTTTCTATTTTGGCACTTGAAGGAATAGAAAGTTCTTTAGCGATATAGCCGAGAACTTTTTTATTCGTGTCAATCATAGCGTCTTTATTACCACAGTCCATCCAGTCGCTTACAGTGCCGGGGGCGAACTGCGCTCCTTTTTTCACCATATTTCTCAAAGCATCGGGAAGTTGGTATTCGCCGCTATTGGTGATATTATTGTCGATCAAATATTGAAGTTCTGTTTTCAAACGCTCGCCATCTTTGAAATAATAGATTCCAATCATGGCAAGATCAGAAACGAATTCTTGCGGTTTTTCTTTGAATTCGGTAATGATACCATCGGCATTGACGATAACAACACCGAATTGGCGAGGGTCTTCAATTTTTTGAACCCAAAGCACGCCATCTTTTGTGGTGTCGAGTTTAAAGTCGGCGCGAAAAAGTGTATCCGCAAAAGCCACGGTAACGGGACCTTCGAGCGCAGAAGCCGCGCAGAGTATGGCGTGAGCCGTGCCCAGGGCTTCATCTTGATAATGAATGGTTCCTTTGGCGCCGAGGCTTTCGGCCACAGCTACAAGGTGTTTTTCCGCAGCCTCACCAAATCGTCCTACGACGTAGGCAATTTCATCTACCTTTTGATCGCTAATGGCTACGATGTCCTCTACTAAACGCTGCACGATTGGCTTTCCAGCGATCGGAAGGAGAGGTTTCGGAGTTGTAAGCGTATGGGGGCGTAGACGTTTTCCCATACCCGCCATGGGTACTATAATTTTCATAATAAACTAAAGAAGTGAGAACAAAGGAAAGAACTTCCGATTAAACACAACCACCGGTCATCAAAGAGTAATGAACAAAAGCGGGGTTAACTTCAATTTTGTCCGGTGCTCCCAAAGCCACCGGCACCTCTCACTGTTTCGTCCAGACGATCTTTTTCCACGAAATCTACTCTGACATAATTGGCAATAACCATTTGTGCAATTCGGTCCCCTGGATTGATTTCGAATACGTTATTGGAAAGATTGACCAGAAGTACTTTTATTTCACCCCTGTAATCAGCGTCGATGGTTCCCGGGCTATTCAGGACAGTGATACCATGTTTGAACGCAAGTCCGCTGCGCGGACGAATTTGAGCTTCCGTTCCTTCGGGCAAGGCTATGAACAAGCCTGTTGGAATGAGCTTTCGCTCCAAAGGTTGAAGCTGTTGGGCTTCACTGATATTTGCGCGCAAATCCATTCCTGCTGAATGAAGTGTTTCATAGGCAGGCAATGGGTATGGCGATGTATTTACTATTTCAACTTTCACTACTTGCCTTTGAATACAGGTTTGCGCTTTTCCATGAAGGCTGAGGTACCTTCTGTGAAATCTTCCGTACCGAAGCATTGACCAAATTCTTTAATTTCTGCTTCATAACCAGCATTATACTTCTTGTATCCCGATAGGATGGCGCGGTAAGCAGAAGCGATAGCGGCAGGCGAATTTTTGACAATCTTACCGGCGATCTCTTCACATTTTGCCAAGAGTTCGGCTTGAGGCACCACGTGATTTACCAGACCCCACTGGAGGGCTTCGCTTGCTCCAATCATGCCAGCGGTTGCAATCATCTCCATTGCTTTTCCTTTGCCCACAAGTTGCGTCAATCGCTGTGTTCCGCCATAACCAGGAATCACACCAAGAGAAACCTCTGGAAGGCCCATTTTCGCGTTCTCACTTGCTACGCGAATGTGACAGCTCATCGCTAATTCAAGTCCGCCGCCAAGTGCAAAACCATTTACAGCAGCTATAACTGGCTTACTCATGTTTTCTACAAAGTCAAACAAAAGCTTATGTCCACTGCGGCTAAGCATGCGGCCTTCTTCTATACTAAAGGATGAAAATTCTTTGATGTCTGCGCCGGCAACGAACGCTTTTTCGCCTGAACCTGTGATGATTATAACGCGCACCTCAGGATTGACATCGGCAAGTGCCAATGCTTTATTCAACTCTTCAATGGTCTGTTTATTCAGAGCATTTAATTGATCTGGACGATTGATAGTGATGTAAAGAATAGAATCTTTATTTTCTAATAAAATGTTTGTGTATGCCATGCGGCAAATATAGTGGAACGGAAGTTTTACCTCAGCACATTCACATGGCCGACAAGTCTCTTGCGGCGCTCAATGGTATCATACTCCACAATCCATTGGTAAACGCCATCTTGAACATAATATCCATTGAGGCCGGGAACCCAAGGCTCAGCGGGGTTGTCTGATTCGTAGATCAAATCACCCCATCGGTTGAATATCTTAAGATTAAAACCAGTAATATTTTCACCGTAAACGAAAAACACATCGTTGATGCCGTCATTATTCGGTGTGATGGTATTGGGGATATAGAGGGGATAGAAGGGAGTGACCAACACCGAGTCGATGTTCGTACATCCATCGAGCGGATTCGTAACGGTGAGGTAGTAATAGGTTGGGTCGGGAGGCGATACGATGGGATAAATGCAATCGGTACAATTGATGAATAAGGGAGGAGACCAATAAAACTCGTTTCCAAATGCATTTCCAAGAATATCGATCGCCCCAGGAGCTTCATAATTTCTATCAGGACCGGCATCCACGCTTGGAGCGAGAATTATGCTAACCGTGACTGAGTCGCTATCGACACACCCATTTTCATCGATCACGGTTACAAAAAATTCAGTAGTCACAGATGGAGCCACGAACACACTATCATTAAAGCGATCTGGAACAAAAGAAGGAGGCGACCATGAGTATTCTTCGCCACCAGTAGCTCTAAGCGGCGCCCATCGGCCCTCGCAAATAAGGGTATCTCCAAAAGCTTGGGCATTGGCTTCGAGCACATTTACCGTTACCTCATCAACTCCCTGCGCGCACGAATTGGTAATGAACACTTCATATGTCGTTGTCACATCGGGCGAGGCTACCGGATAGCGAATGTTTGGATTTGAAAGAGAGTTTGCCGGGCTCCACAACCAAGTGGCTGCGGGTGGTCCGGAAAGGGTAATGCTCGTTCCACGACAGATGGTGAGCGGGGGATACACGTTACCGCCTATTTCAGTAAAATCTACGTTGACCTCAGTAAATAAAGTATCAATACAACTGTTTGATGTGGTGATAATCACCATATAAGTAGTGGAATCTGATGGAGATGCAGAGACATTCATTCCCGTTGGAGATGAGAGGGTGTTGGAAGGACTCCATTGATAGGTAACGCCACCTAAGGCTGAAAGCGTGACAGACTCACCATCACAAATGGTAAAAGGCCCATTCACAGAGGTATTGGTTTGAAAAACTGTAAGCGTTACAGCCACGGTATCTGTTTCGCAATTGTTTGAATCTACTGCATAAAGCGTGAGTCCATTGCTGGCAACGGCAGTGGGATTCGGAATGGTCGTGGAGGAAAGGGCAGGATTTTCTAACCAAAATAAGTTAGGGCTTCCCGATGCATTGAGTTGTACAATCTCTCCTTCACATACTGTTTCAGGCGTTTCAATAAAAGGATCCACACCGGGGAGAATAGTAATGGTGATAGAAGCAGTGTCACCAATCAAGCACTCTGTGGTCTCATTGACGATTAGAAAAATTTCATACGTCCCGGGCTCTTCATAAGTATGAAGGGCATTGAAGGTATTGAGTGTGGTGCCGTCGCCCATTTGCCACGTGTAGCTATCTCCGCCCTGACTGAGGTTGAGGAAATTGGTGGGTGTGCCTTCACAAATTTCGGAAGGCCCATCTAGCTGAACTTCTGCTTCAATTTGACCAAGATTGAATCGAAATACCGCCATATTGCAACCAAAGGAATTATTCGTCGCGCTCCACGCGCCCGGACTGGTTGGAAAGTCGCTGTTGGCTTGGCACCCTGCACATACACTTTGGTATACGGTGCCGTTTTTTGCAAACCGGCTTGTACCACCATCCACGTGTTCTGCGCTTTCATTTCCTCCAAGAAAGGAAGCATAGACGAGCTCTTGTGCATCAGCCGAGAGCACACACAGATAAAAATCACTCCCATCTGTATTCGGTTGAATCGCGTCTGGAGATATAGGCATTCCATTGGTAGAACTCGAAGTTGCGTAACAGTCATAGATAAACTGACATGTTCCGCTATTGGTAGTTCCTCCCCAGCCACTGAAAAAGATTTGATTGCAGTCGCTTACTAAAAAGGCTGTGGGTGAGATATCAATAACGCCTAATCCCCTTCCGATAGTAGTATTCCAGGACAGGGTTGCAAGGTTGGAGTCATATTTTCTCAAGAACTGGCCACTATTTGCTTGGCCATAGCATCCTGGGGTGATGGGCATATTTCCATTGCTCTGACCAAACGCATAAATATTACCATCTGGGTCTGTCTGCACAAAATAGACCTGATCATAAAGGTTCGTTCCAACAAAAGTCGACGCTACTATTTCCAGCGTCTCTGGATTGAGGATGGTTATAAACCCATCGGTTTGATTGTTATAGGTATCGTCATGAACCCCCGCTGTGCTGGGGAAATTGAGACTTTTGGTTCCACCAGCAATGATGAGGTTTCCATTATCCGCAAATTCAATAGCATAACAAGCGTCGTGGTCGATACCTCCGAGATAAGTCGCATTAATCATTTGCGAAAGAGAAGAGTTCATGGTAAACACAAGTCCATCAAACCAGCCACCGCCAAAGGTTTGCTGTGCTCCAGGACCGTTCATCGGAAAACCACCTTCTGAAACTGTTGCTACTACGATTCGATCATTTGCATCCACGTTTACTTCTCCTCGAAAAGGATCCCCATAATTGTAAAAGAGCTGATCGCCATAGTTCAAGCCTTCGTTTTGATTGCCGCCCACATAGGTTGATTGTAGTAAAGCTCCTGCGGAGGAAAATTTGGTGAGAAATAGGTCACACCCCAGTTCATGACTGCTCGTAAAAAAATCTTGCATTGAGAGCGTGGGTCCCGCTGTGAAAATGGTTTGAAACGCACCACTGGTAGTGGGATAATCGAGACTTCCTGTGACCCCGAAAACAATGATATTGTCTTGCGAATCGACTACTACGCTATGAGGAGTTTCTTGCAGGCTACCTCCAATGTATGTGCTGTACAATAACTGCGAACCATCAGCTGAAAACTTGGATATAGCCATATCCATATAGTTGTTGAAGACGCCTAGAAATGTTGAAGCGAATGCTCCCGTAGTTGTAGGATAGCCCGGTCCAAAGACTGCCGCTCCCGCAATCAAATTGTCTTGGCTATCATTACAGGCGGTGAAGCCAAAGTTAGAAGCCGTAGATCCGATGAAAGTAGAAAACGCCACCTCGGGATCGATTACTAAATCTATATTTTGGTCATATGCACCAAGCTCAAAACATACACGCGTGCCTTCGAGCCGGTAATAACAATCTACTGTTTTAAGCTTTCCATTGATAATTTGATATGCAAATGGTGCGAGTTCTTTGATGGTGCCCAAAGATGTTTGAATGTGAAGCTCACCATTTTGAAGAGTCAATCTATCCGCACCATTCACATTGAAAGCAATGTTTGATGCGCTGCCGTTGGGGTGGATAATAAAATCATATTTGAGATTACCAGCGTTTGAATAGTAGCGAAGATCAATCTGATGGTAGAGGTTTGAATAATAGATTGCTTGGAACGGCTGCACGCGACTTGCCCAAGCACTTTCGTTTCCGATGTAATAATTCAAATAATAAGACGCAGGCTTCTCACCACGGATTTGAGGATTTGCGACATTTTCGAAATTTATTTCATAGACGTGCGAGCGCACAGAGTCTATCACTACGCCCGAACCAGGGTGCAGTGCTTCAAGAAATTTTGAATCAAATAATTGATATTTGAATTTGTTGGATTCAAGCCAAAGCTTGCCTCCGGGGATGTCGGCGGCTGCTTTAACAGCATCAGGCCACTGGCCTTTATTCTCTACAAACATCGTTTGAGCCATTGCCACAGGAGCAATAGCTGAAAGAAGGAATATGTAGAGAAATACTAAACAGCGCACAAGCAGTAGACAAAGATTGATAGCGTTAAGTTGCCGATACAGTCAAAAATAGGCATTATTGATTTAAAATTGACCTTCGACAAAAAAGTTATCTTTGCACACTTTCAAAAGAAATGGACCATACACCAACAATAGGCGTTCTAGGCGGCGGTAGCTGGGCTACAGCTCTTGTCAAACTCATCACCAATAATACGAGTAAAGTGCATTGGTGGATGCGCAATGAAGAAGCCATTGCACACATAAAGCAATACGGGCACAATCCTCACTACATACAAAGTATTGAGTTTGATAAATCCAAACTAGAAGTTACTAGCGACCTGCAATCTGTGGTTGATGCGTGCGACTACTTGGTGATTGCCATTCCATCGGCATTTGTTCATGAGACTTTCAATCATTACAAGCCTGTGGGAATGGAGAAGAAAGTCGTTTTCTCGGCCATCAAGGGTATTGTGAATGAGTTTGATGCCATACCTGCACGCTACTTCAATAAGCAGTTGGGCATTTCGTACGACCAAATCGGAATTATCTGCGGTCCTTGTCACGCGGAGGAGGTGGCTCTTGAGAAGCTATCGTACCTCACCATTGGCTGCCAGGATTTGGAGAAGGCTGAGGTAATGAGCAAACTTTTGGCTTGTCGTTTTATTCGCACTATAACCA
>CANGVZ010000106.1 GCA_947457285.1 Flavobacteriales bacterium
TACTTTCTTTTTGGAAAGAATAGTACTAGGTAGAAAAGCTCTGTAAATATGTCTAATCAAGAAAAATTCATTACTCATATCACCGAAGGCTATGCTTTCAAAGGCGAGTATCTCAGCCTCGGTGCTGCTCTTTTAGACGGAAATCCTGTTGCAGGCGCAGAAGTGCGGATTCCCTTAAAGACCCTTAATCGCCACGGACTCATCGCTGGCGCCACGGGAACGGGCAAGACGGTGACGCTTCAAATCATTGCAGAGAATATGGCTGCGAAAGGAATCCCTGTTCTTCTCATGGACTTAAAAGGTGACCTTAGTGGAATTGCCATGCCGGGTGTGAGCAATCCGAAAATCGAAGAACGTCACGCTGCGATTGGAATACCATATCACCCAGAAGGCACAACCGTTGAGTTGTTAAGCCTCTCGGAACAAAAAGGCACGCGACTGCGCGCTACAGTGAGTGAATTTGGGCCGGTTCTCTTCAGTAAAATCCTTGATCTCAATGATGTTCAAGGTGGAATTGTGGCAGCCCTATTCAAATTTGCAGACGACAATAATCTTCCACTTCTGGATCTAAAAGATTTTAAAGAACTTCTGAAATACGCGACAGAAGAGGGAAAAGCTGAGGTAGAAAAATCTTATGGGAAAATTTCTGAGGCTTCTGTAGGTACCGTTTTGAGAAAAATCATTGAATTGGAAGCACAAGGTGCTGAGCATTTCTTTGGTGAAAAAACTTTTGAAGTTCAAGATCTCGTTAGGTTCGATCAATTTGGAAAAGGTGTTGTAAGCATCATTCGCTTAACCGATATACAAGATAAGCCAAAGCTATTTTCAACGTTTATGTTGCAAATGCTTGCCGAAATTTATGCTTCGTTTCCAGAAGCCGGAGATTTAGATAAACCTAAATTGTGCGTGTTTATTGATGAAGCTCATTTGATATTCAAAGAGGCCTCTAAAGCCTTGCTCGATCAAATTGAAGCCATTATCAAACTCATTCGATCCAAAGGGGTTGGAATTTACTTTTGTACCCAAAATCCTTACGACGTTCCGGAAGACGTGCTCGCGCAACTCGGCCTAAAAGTTCAGCACGCCCTGCGCGCTTTTACAGAAAAGGATAGAAAGGCAATTAAAAAAACTGCCGAAAATTACCCCATTTCTGAATTCTATAAAACCGAAGAATTACTTACCCAAATTGGAATAGGACAAGCTCTTGTTACGGGTTTGAATGAAAAGGGCATTCCAACTCCACTTGCTGCGACGCACTTGCGTGCTCCCAAAAGTAGAATGGGGATATTGAATGAGGAAGAAATCCAGCGCGTTATTGGCTTTTCGCCTATAGCTGCAAAATACAGCGACGCGCTCGATAGGGAAAGCGCTTACGAAATTTTGCAAGCAAAAATTAATAATGCCAAGGCTGAAAGTGAGCATGATGAAGTAGAAGCTCCACCTGCCAAGAAGGCATCAACAACAACCAAACAGGAACCATCTGCCCTTGAAAAACTCTCAAAAAACACCATGGTGCGTCAAGTAGGAAATACTGTTATTCGTGAAGTGGCGCGCGGATTGCTCGGTGTACTAGGATTAGGAGGAGGAAGTAAAAAGAAAAGAGGTGGTTTATTCGGATAATATAATTATTTAATTATGGATAAAGATAGTAGAATTGTAAATAAATTCAAGCAAAGAACTTGGAGCGAAACTAAGAGTAACGACTCTTGGTCAATTTTTAAAATAATGGGCGAATTCGTAGAAGGCTATGATCGAATGGGGTCAATTGGTCCTTGCGTTTCCATCTTCGGTTCAGCGCGAACAAAGCCCGACAATCCATATTATCAAACAGCCAGGGATATCGCTTTCCTCCTAACTCAAAGAGGCTATGGAGTCATTACTGGCGGTGGTCCTGGTATTATGGAAGCTGGTAATAAAGGCGCAAAAGAAGGAAACGGTGTCAGCGTTGGTTTAAATATTAAGCTTCCTTTTGAACAACATAGTAATCCTTGGATTGACCACGATAAGGACATCAATTTTGATTATTTCTTTGTCAGAAAGGTAATGTTCATTAAGTATAGCCAAGGTTTCGTTGTGATGCCTGGTGGATTTGGAACAATGGACGAACTCTTTGAAGCGTTGACGCTTATCCAAACGGATAAAATTGGTCGTTTCCCGATTATACTCGTTGGACATAGCTTCTGGGATGGTCTTGTCGATTGGATTAAAAAAGTATTATTAGAAAAAGAAAAGAATATCAGCCCAGAGGATTTACACTTGTTCAAAGTGGTAGATACACCAGAAGAAGTGGTCGAAGAAATCGATCGTTTCTATTCTAATTATCTATTAAAACCAAATTTCTAATTTGCATTTTAATAAAAAAATATTCAATTTAAAAGCGATTGCAATGGTTATCATTGCAATCGTCTTTTTCGCATCATTCAGTTCTAATAAAGCTACTTTTCGCTTAAATGGTTGGAATGGTAGAAGCGTCGTAGCTCCTGGTTTTGTGAAACTGGACTTAAATGAATTGACCGTTTATAACACCCCTGAAAAGTTAAATCCACTATTTGAGAAAATAGAGAATTTGGTCTTTCATGGGGTGGGAAAAGTATCCGTTCTTCATATGGGTGGAAGTCACGTCCAAGGCGGATTCTTGACTGATCGTATGCGATACAATTTTAGCACGTTGACATATGGTGTTAAAGGAGAGAGGGGCTTCGTATTTCCTTACAAAATCGCAGGGACAAATAGTCCGTACTCCATCAAATGTAACTGGAAAGGAAGCTGGACTGGTTGTCGCTCGAGTGTCAGCAACCATCAGTGCGATTGGGGAATGTCTGGCATCTCCGCTATTACTTCCGACTCACTTGCATCATTCGAAATCATGACAGTCGATATAGACAGCACTGCATTTGCCTCCAATAGTGTCATCATTTATCATAACTCGAATCAGGATTATGAGATTTATGCGGACTCCTCGATGATGGTGGCGGAGGTCGCCCGAAATATGGAAGATGGTTATGATGTTTTTACGTTCGCCAAGCCTTATGATTCATTTAAATTTAATATAAAAAGATGTGTTTCTCAGACTTCTGAATTCATCCTTCAAGGATTGTATTTCGGTAATTCTGAAGTCAATGGATTTACTTATAATGCCATTGGCGTGAATGGCGCTGGAACATACAGTTATCTTCGGTCACCGAAGTTTGAAAATCAAATGCAAACAATCAAGCCAGATTTGGTCTTCTTCGGAATCGGAGTCAACGATGCGAATGTTCCAACTGATAATTTTGATCAGCGGGCTTTTGAAGAAAGATATGAAAGATTGATGGAAATGATTCGCAGCACGAACAAAGATGCTGTCTTCATTTTTATTACAAATAATGACACTTATTATCAAAAGCGTCAGCCAAATCGTAACGCCTATAAAGTTCAAGAATCGATGCATCGACTGGCCGAAAAATATGATGGTGCTGTTTATGATCTTTTTGCGATCATGGGCGGACTCGGTTCCATCGATGATTGGAAAGATGCGAATCTCGCCGCATCCGATCGAATTCACCTTACAAAACGCGGCTACGAGCTCCAAGCAGATTTGATGTTTGAAGCCTTTAGATCTGCCTTTGGTGATTATCTCAATGAGAAATATTCAAATTAGAATTTATGTCCTCCAAATTGATTGCGGTGATTTCACCAGCAAAACTTCTCGACGACTCTTCAAGATATCCCGAGTTAAAAAGTTCTGAAATAGCCTTTGCTGTGGAAGCAGAAGAATTGGCGAATGGACTCAGGAAGCTCAAGTCTAAGGAAATTTCAAAACTTATGGATTTGAGCGATGCGCTTGCGATCGAAAATGAAAAGCGATTTCAACAATGGCAGTTGCCTTTCAATACTTCCAACGCGATACAGTCTGTGTTGATGTTTAAAGGCGACGTATATAGAGGTCTCAAGGCGGAAGAACTGGGCGCAAGACAGCTCGAGTGGGCACAGAATCATCTTAGAATCCTTAGCGGATTGTATGGTGTGCTTAGACCTCTTGATTTAATTCAGCCCTACCGGCTAATGATGGGAACCCCATACAGCCCGAATAAAGTTCACAAAAACCTTTATCAATTTTGGGGTAATAAGGTGACAGAGGCCATTCAATCTGACCTAGAGCCGAAAGGAACGCTCGTCAATCTGGCTTCATCAGAGTATTTCAAGGTCATCAATAAAGCAGTGCTTGACAGAAAAGTAATTCAATGTGAATTTAAAGAAAAGAAGGGGAGTGGCTTTTCAATTGTCAGCACTTATGCCAAGTTGGCAAGGGGTAAAATGGCGAGATTTATTATTGAAAATAAGATTGTTAAACCATCAGAGCTTGCTGCGTTTGACGTAGATGGCTATGTATTCAACCCGAAGTTGAGTACAGATTCTGATTATGTATTTACAAGATAATGGTGTAAATATGCCAACTTCATCCTATGTTCGCAGCCTCAAATTCAAGACAATACATAAATGAAAAAAGTATTTATCGCAGGCCTTGCAATCGCAGCAATCGCCAGCTCATGTAAAAACAGCGGGAAAAGCGCCGCAAAATTAGAAAACAGCACAGACTCACTCTCATATGCTCTGGGTGTTTCTATCGCTCAAAACCTATCTCAAAGTGGTCTTAATGAAGTTAACTACGAAGTTTTTCTAAAAGGAATTCAAGAGCACATGGATAGCACCGGTCAAATGGATGTTCAAGCTGCAGAAGCCTTTATCCGTGGAGAAATGCAACGCATGGAAGAGAAAAAGTCTGAAGTAAACAAAAAAGCAGGCGAAGATTTCTTAAATGCAAACAAATCTAAACCAGGTATTCAAACCACTGCGAGCGGTCTTCAATACAAGATCAACCAAGAGGGAACAGGAGCAAAACCAGATGCAAATGATAAAGTGACTGTACACTACCACGGCACTACCATCGATGGTAAAGTATTCGACTCTTCTGTGGAGCGCGGTCAGCCAGCTACTTTTGGATTGAATCAAGTGATTCCAGGTTGGACAGAAGGTCTGCAACTTTTGAAAGAAGGTGGAAAAGCTACACTTTATATCCCACAAGAATTGGCCTACGGAGCTCGCTCTACAGGACCAATCGAAGGTTATTCAACTCTAATTTTTGAAGTGGAACTTATCAAAGTTGAACCAGTTCAATAATTGGAAAAGAAATACTCAAAAAAAAATCCTCACATCGTGAGGATTTTTTTTTGTCTTATTGGCCTTCTCCCAAAGCTTCTACTTTCTTCAATTCTTCATCAATTATCTCTTCTACCACTTTTCGTTGAGCCTCTGTCAACTTCGTATCCAATTTTGCTTGACGCTTCATAAAGCGATACATATCTCTTTTGTGAATTTCGTAAGCGATATATACGGTGTACTTACTTCCATCAGGCGTTAAATACTTTACCTCATCAATCTTTCTTAGGTCTGCAATGGTGGTATTGGTCACTTCTCGGATCAAAGACTGAAATTTATCGTTGATTTCACTTCCAGATGTTGTCTCATTCTCGGCGAGATATTGATCGGTTACCACCTTCATTCGCGTTTCCACTTGCTGCGCCAATTCCTTTTTGGCTTGGAGGTCCGCTTTGTTTTTAGCGATATTTTCGTCGCTGCTATCGCCTTTGCCTACAGCTCGGAAAAATCTACCTGAGCTTTCATATTTGCTTCCAGTAAATGGTTCTTTGACTTTTTCTCCCATCGGAGATGTCTTTCCACACGCCATGAGCGATGTGATTGCGATTACTGAAAAGATGAGTTTAAATGATTTCATAATTTTATTTTGATACGATTTGAAATTACACTTCGTAAAACTGTGCCAATTTATGCATAAAAAAAAAGCCTCCCATCGGGAGGCTTTCATTTCATTGATCTGATTAACCCAAGAGGGCTTCCATCTTTTCTGTTAAAACGTTTTTCGGTACAGCGCCTACGCTCTTATCTACAACCTGACCACCTTTCAAAAAGATGATGGTTGGGATATTGCGGATACCGAATTTAGCGCTAATGTCAGGATTTTCGTCAACATTTACCTTTCCGATTACCGCCTTTCCGTCATAATCATTTGACATCTCTTCAACAATTGGAGATACCATGCGGCAAGGTCCGCACCACTCTGCCCAAAAGTCAATCATTACAGGCTTATCTGAATTCATCGCTACTTCGGCGAAGTTTGAATCAGTAATTTCTAATGCCATGGTTTTATTTTTTGATAATTATTTTTTTGTTATCCCAAAATTGCCAATAATCCTACCAGTTGTTTTCTTTCGGACGATTTGACAGATATTTATGGGCCGCAAAGGTACGAAAAAAACAGTCTCTGCTTCAGAATATCTTTCCGAACAGATAACTAAGCTTACTCCTTAACAAACATCGTCGACTTGAATCTACCGTTATCAATCACCCTTATCACATAGATTCCAGCGGTAATATTCCCTAAGTTAATTTCCTTTGTAGGAGAACTCTGGAAATTGTGCTGCTCCGTAAGAATCAACTTACCCATCAAATCCCTTATCTCGACGTGACTCGTCGAAGAAACATCACCATTTAGCTCTAGGAAGACATTTAACTTAGTCGGATTGGGATAAACAATCATCTGTATTTGTTCATTCGTTTCAACCGTTGATTGTTGAGCAGCATTACCCTGCAATTGAACGCATCTAGCTGGACCAAATGCAATAGTAGTGCTTGAGTTTACAATAGGTCTGACACTGATGCTATAAACACCACCAGGAACAAAGCCATTCGCTGATGATAATGAAAGGAAGCGAACATTCGTGCCAGTCGTCAAAGTATAAGGTGCTGATGGCACATCCGTTCTGGTTATCTGCCATTGATATCCCTGGTTGCCACAAACGTGAGGAGTAGTTTGAATAGACGACCCCCACGACTTGACATTCGGACAGCCATCAACAGTTCGTACTTGAGTCACTAAAGGATTTCCAATAATCATGGTGCACTCCTCCGTGCCCTCTACCACAACGGTTTCTGTTTGCCCTAGTCCATTCGTTAATCCATATACGGCATCAATAAGAACTGAATAGGTTGTATTGTACTTAAGTCCTGTGACACTGGATAATGGCAAAGAAGAGCTACCAACACGAGTATGGCTTATGGTCTGTCCATCCAATAGGGATGTGAAATGGAAAATATA
>CANGVZ010000107.1 GCA_947457285.1 Flavobacteriales bacterium
GCACTGCTTTCAGGCTGTGAAAAAGAAATTACCGTGGACCTACCACAGGTAGAGCCTAAAATTGTTGTGGAAGGCACTATTGAACAAGGCCAACCCCCAATAGTACTTCTTACCTATTCACAAGGGTATTTCGAACCAACAAACCTCTCCTCTCTCGAAGATTTTTTTGTCAGAAATGCCACCGTGCGTCTCAGCAACGGCACCATCACCGAAGATCTAACTGAAATTTGTTCTGAAGATCTAACCGACGAACAGTTAGAGCTAATCGCCGAGCTGGTTGGATTTACCCCTGATCAGCTTCAGGGATTCAATCTTTGCGCATATACAACGTTTAATACAGCATTGTGGGGAGAAGAAGGAAAAACATATACGCTTACTGTTTCAAAGGATCAACACAATCTGACGGCGACCACCAAAATCAATAATCTAGTTGAATTAGACAGCCTATGGTTTTCTATCCCCAACGAAGACCCTGGAGATAGTCTCGGCTTCATTTTCGGCATATTGAGCGATCCTGACACTGCCGGCAATGCCTACAGGTGGTATGCAAAAAGAATCAATCAATATCCTTCTTGGGCTCCAGACGGTCTGGCAGGCCAACAAAAAGATCCTAACTTCATTGCTCCGTTGGGTTCCGTCTTCGATGATGCATTTTTCAATGGTCTTGAATTCGAATTTGGATATTTCAGAGGAACTGGTCCTAACCCTTCAAAATTCGATGATCTCAATGAAGAACGTGGATTTTTTAAAAGGGGAGATACGGTAGCTGTTAGAGGTTGCGTAATTGATTTGAAAGCATTCCGTTTTATCGATAGCTACGAAAACCAAATCGCTAATCAAGGCAGTCCTTTTTCGGTGCCGTACAATTTGGAGTCAAACGTCACAGGGGGCCTTGGAGCATTCATAGGCTATGGTGCTGTTTACGACACTGTGATTTGCAGATAAGGTGACGAATATCACAAACACATCTATTCATTCCTAGTACTTTTGCGGCATGTCCACAAAGAGTAAAAAATCGATGTTCACCTCCATGCTGACGCTTCAATGTCCGCAGTGCCGAGAATCTCACTTGTATGAAAATCCGAACACCTATTCTCTCAGAAAATTAGGAGTCAACAAAAGAGTCTGCGATAAGTGTGGCGCCGACTTGCAGCCAGAACCCGGATTTTATTTTGGAGCTGCATATGTTAGCTGGGCACTCACTGTTGCTTTGTGGGTTTCAGTTTTAGTAGCATTAAAAGTATTCGATGCCTTGGGCTGGATCGAATTTGCTTTTCTCACTCATCCAAAAACATTTTTACTCTCTGGCATAGGTTTGAGTATTGTGACATTCCCCTACATGTTTCGACTCTCCAGAAGCATCTGGGCTCACTTTTTTATTAAACCAAAAGAAGAAAGTGAGGAGTTGGCATAGTTAATCTTGGGTTAACCTTGATTTGAAAATAATCCAACAATCCATGGCTACATTTGCAGCCATTCGTACATCATGATTAGGAAGAATTTACTTATCACAGCGCTGGTGCTTTTGGCAGCGTCAATCAGTAGTGGTGCCATTGCACAATGTATAGTAATTAATGAAATTCTCATTGATGGTCCAGGCAGTGCTGATGGTCAAGCACCAAATTCTGAAGAGTGGATTGAACTACATAATACTTGTAATACGCCTGTTGATATAAGCTGTTTTGCCCTTGCAGATGGCGATTTCGTTATTAGAGTACCTGCTGGTTCCATCATTCCGGCACAAGGCTATTTTACCATTGGCAGCCCAAACTCAGCCATTCCGCTCGATCTGGACCAAACAACCTGCGGCTGTGCTAATCCTGCAAATCAAAGCATTATATTCACAAATGGAACTGAGCAATTAGTTTTAATCGATAACACCGGCCAAATTCAAGATGCCGTTATATGGGGCGGTGGTCAATCACTCCCATTTACCGTTACATCCGCTCCCGCTGGCTGTACCTCAATCAATACAGTAGTTTCAAACGCGAGCGCAAATTTTGAATCATTACCACTTGATTCCAATGATGGTGGCTGCTCATATGCCAGAGCGTGCGACGGATCACCTATCTGGGAAATGCGATGTGGTACTAATATTTCAGCAGATGCTTCTAATGGTGAACCTTTCACCGTTGACTTCGATGCAAGTTCTTCCATTATTTGTGAAGGCGAATGCATCTCATTCTCCGACCTATCGGTTGGTGGTGCTACAAGTTGGAGCTGGACATTTTCAGGAGCAGCTACTGCCAGCTCAACAATACAAAACCCAAATAACATTTGTTATAACACGCCAGGAAATTACAGTGTGACACTTACCGCCTCCAACGGCTGTTCTAGCGCTACCCTCACTGTTCCCAATTTTATTCAAGTCACACCTTTAAGCACTCCTATTATAACCGCTAACGGTCCCACCAGCTTCTGCGACGGCGAAGAAGTAACTCTAAGCACTTCTCCTAACGGCAACTATCAATGGTTTGAAAACGGCAACCCCATTTCTAACGCAACCACCAATACTATTACCGTAAGCACCCCTGGAATATATAGCGTTGCCTACACCAATAATTCTTGCGGAGCAGAAAGCAGTTCGGTACAAGTAGAAGTCTTTCCTATTCCTGTGTTCGAAATAATTGCCGAAGGGCCAACTCAAATATGCTTAGGACAATCTGTGATTTTATCCACGACTTTAAATGCAGATTTTCAATGGCTCGAATCAGGAAATATCCTCACAGGTCAGGACTCGCCTAGTTTTGAAGCAACCGAAGCCGGCAACTACACTTTAGTTGCAACAGTAAACGGATGTTCGGCAGAGTCTAATTTAATCGTTGTTGAAGAAATAAGCGCAACTACCATTTCAATTAGCGCGGAGGACGAGGTTATATGTCAAGGTCAGTCTACCACTCTGACAGTGAATTCTAATGAAACTACTTATAATTGGTTTTTCAATAATCAAATCATCTCGGGTCAATCAAGTAACAACATTTCTGTGAATGAAGCGGGCACATATTCTGTTGAAATTGTAAACGCCGAATGCCCTGTGACTGTGAATCCTATTGAAATTGTAGCTGGGCAAATCCCAACTGCTACTATTTCTCCGGTTGGAAATCTTACACTTTGTACTGGCAATACTACCGCGCTAACACTAACAGGAAATTTCCAAACCTTCAGCTGGACACTGGATGGAAATTTCTTTAATAGCACCAATACAACTATTAATGTTTCACAAGCAGGAAATTACTCTGCAAACGTCACGAGTGTTGATGGCTGTGAAACTTCAGTGAATCAAAATATCACCGTTAGTTTCATTAATCCCGAAACTATTTCGCTGACTTCAAGTCAAGGCACCGCGCTTTGTCTGGGAAGTACGACCAACATCACTGCCCCAAGCAATCTTACCGATTACCAATGGACACTTGATAATTCGAGTTTAGCAGCTTCTTCAAATAGCCTCTTAAATCAAGGCATTGGAAACTATGAACTCGTTGCCATCGATGCTAACGGTTGTGAAGTCACAGCCAGTCTTACCATCACGCAAATTCCTAATCCGATTATAACTCTCAATCCCGGATCTGATATAATTATTTGTGCAGAGAACACCCAAATCACCGCGAGTGGTGGAACTAATTATCAGTGGTTTTACAACGGCCAGGAAATAAATGGAGTCAATGGCAACACGCTCACTGCTTCAGAAAGTGGCAATTATTATGCATCGTCTTCCAATGCTCAAGGCTGCATAGGTCAGAGTGATGAAATCTCTATTTTTCTCGAAGGAACTTTTGATTTTGAAATCATAGAACCAACAGAGCCCGTATGCGAAGGCGGATCAATCGTCTTAACGCTTCCTCAAGCATTTTCAAGCTACAACTGGTCTACAGGCCAAACTAGTAATTCAATTACAGTCACAGAAGACGGAGTCTACTCCGTGCAGGTCACTAATGCTGAGGGCTGCACTGCAAGCGACGACGTAAATATTTCTTTCGTAAAAATTCCGGAGATAGAACTCATATCAACATTCAGAAGTGACTGTGTGAACGGCACTGAAGTTACAGCAATTTCTGAAGGGCTTATCTCATGGGAAATTTCGCCATTCATTACATTGTTAAATAATAACAGAATCATCGCAAACCCAGAGTCGAGCTCAAGTTTTAATGTTACATCTCCCATTGGTGAATGTGAGAGTCAAACGTCCTTTGAAATTTTAGTAGAATGCCCAACATTGTTTATTCCAAATGTTTTCACGCTAAACGATGATGGGGTCAATGACTTTTTCAGAATAGAAGGAGAATACTTGGGAGATTACGAAATGATTATCTTCAATCGCTGGGGTGATGAAATTTATCGGAGCAATAATATCAATCGAGGTTGGAACGGAGGCATCAATGGCTATTACGCACCAGACGGCACCTACAACTACATTCTAAAAATTCAAGACATAAATGGCCAGCCGCTCTTCGGAGATGGAACATTCTACGGAACGGTCACATTGCTTCGATAATTAATTGAAATTTTGCATTTCAACAAGTGCTCTGTAAGTTCCTGCCTTTTGCATCAATTCTTCGTGCGTTCCAGACTCTGAGATCACACCGTTTTGAATGACCACAATTAAATCTGCCTTTTGAATAGTGCTCAAACGATGTGCGATTACTAAAGACGTTCTGTTTTCCATCAAGCGATAGATGGCATCCTGAACAAGCTTTTCGCTTTGTGTATCCAGCGCCGAAGTGGCCTCGTCCAAAATAAGAATTGGAGGATTCTTGAAAATTGCTCGAGCTATGGCGAGGCGTTGCTTTTGCCCTCCGCTCAATTTATTTCCACCTTCGCCAACCACAAAGTCGTACTTCCCTTCCAACTTAACTATAAACTCCTCAGCATTCGCAATACGCGCAGCTGACTCTATTCTATCCATTTGGATACCCGAGGTACCGAGAGAAATGTTGCTTCTTACACTTTCATTAAACAAGATGCTATCCTGGGAGACGAATCCCATATGTTTTCTGACCTCTTCCACTTGATAATCTTTGAGCGAAACCCCATCGATTAATACCTCCCCATCAGTTGGGTCGTAGAATCGCGCCAATAGTGACGCCATGGTCGATTTGCCACCTCCGCTTGGCCCAACCAAAGCCACAGTCTGACCTTTTTTTATCTTTAAATTAATTCCTTTGATTACAGACTTGTCTCCATAACCAAAATGCACATTTTTAAACTCTATCTCCTGCTTAAACTCCTCCAGCTTTTGCGCACCTTTTTTATCACTTACACTTTCTTCCGCATCCAATATTTCATTAATGCGTTCGAGCGAAACATATCCTTTATTTATTTTGAAAATTGCATCTGACAATGCTCTTGCTGGAGCGATGATTTGGGAGAAAACAAGCAAATAGTAAATCAATAATTCTCCTGCCAATTCTCCACGAATCACTACAGCCCCACCAAAGTAAAGTAAAACAGCAATTACAGAAAGAGCTATCACTTCGCTCATTGGAGAGCTTAGATACTCTCTTCTGTAAAGCCTGTGCATCAATCTAAAAAAGAAGTCATTATTGCGGTCAAACTTCTGTTTAAACTGCTTTTCCGCATTAAAAACTTTGACGATTTTTATTCCTGAGAGTGTTTCATCAATAATTGAAACAAGATCACTAAGACTTCCCTTTCCTCTGCGTGCAGCATTCTTTAAGCTCTTCGCAATTACTGAAATCAAAAAACCACTTACAGGTAAAAAAATCAAAGCGAAAATTGTCAGCTTCCAATTCAATGCAAACAATGTCGCGAGATAAGTTATGATCAATACGGGAGATTTAAAGGTCGCTTCTATCGCCCCAATGACACTAAACTCGATCTCCATTAAATCATTTGTCATGCGAGAAATTAAATCCCCTTTTCGTTCATTTGAAAAATATGCCATTGGCAATCGGAGGATTTTATCATACAACCGCTCTCTCAAATCACGACTCACCGCTGTCCTGATCATCGCTATGCTCATCACTCCCGCATAGGCTACAAGATTTTTTAATAATGCCAAAACGATGATGCCTAGACACATCCACAAAAGTGCGCTTAGCTGCCCATGAACTGAAATGTATGCCTCAAGCTTTAGACTCAATTCATACCATAAATTATTGATAAAGCTACTTTTCTCGCTTGGCTTTTCCGGTGAAGCACCAGCCTTCAATATGATTTGAAGAAATGGAATGAGTGAGGCAAACGTAAATAATGAAAATACCGCATTAAGTAAATTGAACAAAAAGTTCGAAAGCAAACTCGCCTTGTAAGGTTTAATAAGAGCGAATATTTCACGATACTTCTTCATTCACTCAAGCTAATTCGTTATCAAGCAAATTTACACCAGTATAATTTGAGGGAGTGATTGCCTTCAATTCTGCCTTCACCGCAGTATTTACATCGAGCGTATCGATAAATAAATGAATATCGTTCTGAGATATTTCTGACTTTCCTCTCGTAAGCGCTTTCAATGCCTCATATGGCTGAGGATATTTTTCCCTTCTCAAAATAGTTTGAATCGCTTCCGCAACCACAGCCCAATTTGATTCGAGATCACGCACCAGTGCTGCTTGATTCAAATTCAGTTTACCCAATCCTTTTTCAATAGAATTAAGTGCAATAATAGTATGCGCCATTGGAACACCAATGTTTCGCAATACAGTGCTATCTGTGAGGTCACGTTGCAAACGACTGATTGGTAATTTCGAAGAAAAGTGTTCGAAGAGAGCGTTTGCAACTCCGAGATTTCCTTCGGCATTTTCAAAATCGATTGGATTTACCTTGTGCGGCATTGCAGAAGACCCTACTTCCCCTTCTTTAAGCTTTTGCTTGAAATAATCCATCGACACGTATGTCCACATATCACGACACAAATCCACAAGGATATTATTGGTGCGCTTGATAGCGTCGAAAACCGCAGCCAGATTATCGTAGTGCTCAATCTGCGTGGTAAACTTTGATCGCTTCAATCCCAATTTTTCTGCTAAAAAAAGATTGGCAAACTCTACCCAATCGATTGACGGATAAGCCACATGATGGGCGTTGAAATTACCTGTTGCACCGCCAAATTTGGCTGAATACGGAATCTCCTCGAGTCGGGTAAGCTGCTCATCCAA
>CANGVZ010000108.1 GCA_947457285.1 Flavobacteriales bacterium
AGAAGAAGTCACGAAGAATTTTTTTATTCAAATGCGCCATTCATTTCGACATATTTTAATTGGATAGTTCTCGATAATCGCACTGTATCCTCGGATAAGGTGGCAAGATTGGAGAAAGTTTTTTTTAATGATTTTACAGCAGATTCGGATCGTCGAAATCCTGATGATGTAAGCAATGTTAGAATAACCGATGTAGATAAGAGCACGAAGTATGATAGCACACAGATGGTGTGGAAAACGTGGGTAGATATAGAGTTGACGAATTTGAATAGCTCTCGATTTTTATCGGAATATAAGACTACGATACAGTTAACCGAAGGTTGTTGGATTAGTGATTATTATTTGTTTGTGGGCGATAGAAAAGAGTTTGGGATTTTGGCTGAGAAAAAGTCAGCGATGTGGATTTATTCTAGAATATTAAATCAAAGACGTGACCCGGGAATATTATATTATCTGAGTGGAAATAAGGTAGAGTTTAGGGTTTTTCCCTTCACTCAAAATGAAGTAAGGAGGACAGGAATTGAGTTTATTCACAAAGAACCTCTTAAAGTGATAATAGATGGGATTACGATTGAATTGGGTGCAGAAGACCAATCACAGCAAGCAGTTATCGAGTCCGAAGATTTTATCTATATATCGCCGAAGGAGAAGAATAAATTACAATCCATAAATCGAACTCCATATTTTCATTTTATAGTAAATGCTTCCGAAAACCAAAATGAAAGAATCGAAGATTTTACTGGACGTATAGAGCAGTTTTGTAAAATGTACCCAAAGCTTTCTAATAATGCGAAAGTAAGTTTGGTGAATAGTTATGTAAGCGAATTTGATTTGGAATCGGATTGGCGAAGTGCCTATTCAAATCACTTATTTGAAGGTGGTTTTTTTGTGGACAGGGCGATTAGGAGCACAATAGTGAATGCTTATCGAGCGAAGTCAGATTCTTATCCAGTTATTGTTTTAGTAAGTGATTCCATCGAAAATGCCATTTGGGAAAAGGATTTCTCAGATCTTCAGTTTGCCTTACCGGACAGTGATTTCTTTTATGTACTTGGAAAGGGTGGTGAGAAAAAGAAGCACTCTCTTTTTAATAATCCTACTGAGGCGCTGGAGTTTGAGGAGGATTCGTGTATGTTTTGTGATTCTGTATTAAGGTATGAATGTAGCGATGGTTCGGTAGCTTATTTAAAAGATAATAATGAGCCGAGTTTGATTTTAAAGAAAGACTTTTTTACTCTTAATGAATCGGATATTAAAGATAAAAGTTGGTACTCCGCACTTGCGATGAAGGCCAAGTGGAATTCTCAGATGCTTCATCCGGAAAATACAGATGAAGAGTGGCTTGGAATGGTACGGGCTAGTTTTACAACTAAAATCATGACACCTGTCACTTCTTATTTAGTGGTGGAAACAGAGGAACAAAAGGAAATGCTTAGAGCGAAGCAAGAGCAAGTTCTTTCTGGAAGTAGAATTGATGGATTGGATAATGAGACAATTCGAATGAGTGAGCCTGGCTTAATTATGCTTGGTATTTTATTAATAATTTTATTGAGACTTCGAGATAGGTTAATTTTAAGAAGATCATAATATAAAATTATCAGCGAATATTCTTGTAAGATTTGCAATAAAGTGAATTCGATGGATTAGCTTTGAATCACATCACAAAAGAATTATATGAGCTTCGATTTAATGGTTTTTCGAAAAGAGGCTCCGCCTAAGACTCGCAAGGAGTTTATGCGCTGGTATAGCAATCAAGTCGAAAGCAACGTGGATGGCGATTATGATGATCCTGCAGTCACATCTGAGGAGCTGAGAAATTGGTATATGGAAATGATTGAGACTTTTCCTCCAATGAGCGGTCCCTATATGAATGAAGATGATGATTCTCCTAATGTTACCGAGTATAATATGCGCAATGACTCAATTTATATGTCGTTCGCGTGGTCAGTGGCCGATGAGGCGCTCAGAACGGTTTTAAAACTGGCGGAAAAGCACGGTGTTGGTTTCTTCAACGTGAGCGACGATAAGGGAGGAATTTTATTTCCAGAAAATGGTAAACTAATTTCAATTAAGGAATTCCACAAAATTCAATCAGGAGCTGATTCAAATAAAGAATCAAAACCTTGGTGGAAATCGATATTTGGAAGTTAGAAGTGGGGATAGGGAGAGGGAATAGGAGTAGGAAGTAGGAGTATGAAATAGGAAATAGGGAATAGGAATAGTAGTAGGAATAGGGGATACGGGATAGGGAATAGGAGGGTAGGCAATTAAATTAATTAAAATGCATAAGTTGACTTTTGAAATTAACATCATAGCGCCTGTGGAAAAAGTATATGATGTTATGCTCGGATTGAGCAATAAATCCAGTTCCAACTTTGCAATTCTGAATTCAGAATTCCCGTTCTCGTTCTTGTTCCCTTGTTCCCTTGTTCCCTTGTTCCTTTGTTCCCTTGTTCCTTTGTTCCTTTGTTCCCTTGTTCCCTTGTTCCCTTGTTCCCGTTCTTGTTCCCGTTCTATTTCTCCTGAAAGATCATCGCGCCGCTGTTCATGCAGTAGCGGAGTCCTGTTGGGCGGGGGCCGTCGTCGAATACGTGGCCTAAGTGGCCGCCACATCGCGCACATTCCACTTCTGTTCTAATCATGCCGTATGCCGCGTCCATGTTTTCTTTTACCCTGGTTTTATTAATTGGGGCATAGAAACTTGGCCAACCGGTACCCGAATCAAACTTCGTTGTGGATGAAAATAGTGGAAGCCCACATCCAGCACAGTAATAAGTCCCGTCTTTCTTGTTGTTGTGATAGGCATTTAAAAACGCTCGCTCAGTGCCTTCTTCTCGCAAAATGTAATATTGATTTTCCGTAAGAATGTTTTTCCAATCCTGCTCGGTACGACTAACGGGCTTGAGAGAGGTATCCGTGGGACTCAATGCCTTCACAGGTTTTTGAGTCTGTTCCACTTGTCCCGTGGTATTAGTGCATGCGAAAACAACTGTGACGGCTGCTCCCAAAAAGAGCAAGAGGATAATATTTTTCATGATGTATTTGGTTGTAAACTCGAAAATAACCATCAAGAGGGCTTCTTAGTTTACTATTAGTATATTTTGGGTTAATTTCGCGCCTCTCAAAATCATCGGATATGAAAATCTCTTACAGTTGGCTCAAAGATTATTTGCCTTGCGATCTCTCTCCAGAAAAAATGGGGGAGGTGCTCACGGCTATTGGTTTAGAAGTGGAGGCGATTGAGCCTGTAGAGGTTATTCCTGGCGGTCTCAAGGGTGTGGTAGTAGGAGAGGTGCTTACCCGCGAAAAACACCCCGACGCTGACCGTCTGAGCATTACTACGGTCAACCTCGGTGAGGGCGAGCCAGTGCAAATTGTTTGTGGTGCTCCGAATGTCGCTGCCGGCCAGAAAGTGCTGGTGGCTACTGTGGGTGCTACGCTCTATCCAAAATCAGGTGAATCTTTTGTTATCAAGAAAAGCAAGATACGCGGCGCTGAATCCCATGGTATGATCTGCGCTGAAGATGAATTGGGACTCGGCGAAAGTCACGATGGCATCATGGTACTCGATGCTGCTGCTGTTCCGGGTACGCCTGCGGCGACATTCTTGAATATCGAAACAGATTTCACTTTGGAAATTGGTCTTACCCCCAATCGAACCGATGCATTTTCTCATTTTGGTGTAGCGCGTGATTTAAAGGCAGCATTAAAGAATATGGAAGGTGGTTTGAATCTTCAGACCAACCTCATTTTACCCAAAACAAAATCTCTCACCGCTGGAGCGAATGGCAACATCACAATCGAAGTAACAGATACGGCAGATTGCCCTCGATACGCCGGTATTGTAGTGAAAGGATTGAAGGTTGGTGAATCTCCAAAATGGTTGAGAGATCGCTTGAATACCATTGGTGTAAGCCCAATCAATAATGTAGTGGATATTACAAACTATATCCAACACGAAATCGGCCCACCGCTTCATGCTTTTGATTTGTCAAAAGTTTCAGGAAATAAAATCGTTGTGCGCCGCGGAAAACAGAATGAGAAATTCGTGACGCTTGATGGCGTAGAACGTGAATTGAACGAAACTGATTTGATGATTTGCAATGCCACCGAACCGATGTGTATCGCTGGAGTGTTTGGTGGAAAGGATAGCGGTGTCGCGGATAGCACAACGGAAATTTTCCTTGAAAGTGCTTATTTCAATCCTGTTGTGGTGCGCAAAACTGCGCGTCATCATGCCTTACACACGGATGCATCTTTCCGATTTGAACGCGGAGCAGATGTAGAAAAAGTAGTATTCGCTTTGGAAAGAGCTGCCTTGATGTTGGAAGAAATTTGTGGAGGGAAAATAGATGGCGGTCTCGTAGATTACTATCCGAATAAGCTCGCGAAGGCTGAAGTTTTGTTTTCGTATAAAAATGCTACACGACTTATTGGACAGGAGATTCCGAAGGAGCGCATCAAGAGTATTTTAAATGATTTGGAGATTGAAATTGCCAGTGAGAATGACGATCAATTGAAGTTGGTCATTCCTCACTACAGAGCGGATGTAACGCGTGAGGCAGATGTGATTGAAGATATTTTGAGAATCTATGGATTTGATAATATCGCTTTCCCTACAAGCTTGCATTCTTCTATTAGCTATGCGCCAAAGCCCGATCGCGAAAAAATCCAGCATCGCGTTTCCGATATGTTGGCTGCACGTGGTTTCAATGAGATCATGGGCATGTCGCTCACTAAGGCGAAGTATGCATCTATAGTTAATGACGATTTTATCAGCGATGAAACAGCTGTGAAATTGTTGAATCCACTGAGTCAAGATTTGGGAATCATGCGTCAGTCTCTGCTTTTCGGTGGACTTGAATCTATTGAACTCAACCAGAATCACAAGAATCCGGATTTGAAATTGTATGAATTCGGTAAGGTGTATCACAAGGCGGGCGATGCTTACAAAGAGAAGTATCAAATGGGTATTTGGCTAACCGGCGCGCGCCAACCTGAATCTTGGAACAATGCTAACAACGCCGTGGCGATTCATGATCTCAAAGCTGCTGTGGATGCGGTGTTGAGCGCTGCGGGTATCAAAAACGCAGTCCTCAACGCAACTCAAAGTGAGATTTGGTCGGAGGCAATGAGTGTTAGTGTAAATAAAAAGACCATTGTAAGATGGGGACGCGTTGCCGCTTCATTACGCAAGGCTTTTGATATCAAACAAGATGTCTACTACGCTGAAATCGATTGGGATCAATTGATACAAGTGCTTCCAAAAAATAATATTCAGTATTCAGCTCCGGAGAAATATCCTGCTGTGCGTCGCGACTTGAGCTTGTTGATGGACAAGCAAGTGCAGTTTATGGAAATCGAAAAGATTGCCTACGAAACAGAGCGCAAGCTTCTGAAGGAAGTAGGATTATTTGACGTTTATGAAGGTAAAAATCTCGAATCGGGTAAGAAGTCTTATGCTGTGAGTTTCATTTTACAAGATGCGTCAAAGACCATGACTGATCAGCAAGTGGATGCGACCATGCAAAAAATCAGCAAGGCTCTTGATGAAAAGTTGGGTGCAAAAATCCGCTCTTAAAACGCTGCAATTAGCAATTTGAGTGGTTTCCAACTGAGGTCAAACATAGCAGCCACACCTTCGTGGGTGATTACGCCGTTGTACATGTAGACTCCATGTTGAAATCCTTCTTGGTGTTTCACGAGATTGGTGATTCCACCCTCGTCTCCCATGCTCAAGAGTATTGGGGCGAAAATATTGCTCAACGCGTAAGACGCAGTGCGAGAGACACGTGATGCAATGTTGGGCACGCAATAGTGCACCACACCGTGCTCTTTGAATGTGGGTTTGTCGTGTGTAGTGACGCGCGATGTCTCAAAACATCCACCCTGGTCGATGCTGATGTCTACAATCACGGATCCGTATTTCATATTGCTCACCATATCTTCCGAAACGACTACGGGAGTGCGGTTTTTGGAAGTATGAATGGCACCGATGGCGACGTCTGCACTCGCGAGTGCTGCAGCCAATTCACTAGGCTGAATGGTGGAGGTCCACAATCGCACACCCAAATCATTTTGAATACGGCGAAGTCGATAGATGCTATTGTCAAATATTTTAACAGAGGCGCCGAGTCCCAGGGCTGCGCGTGCGGCAAATTCAGCAACAGTACCAGCACCAATAATTACAACTTCAGTAGGTTTCACGCCTGATATTCCGCCGAACATAAGACCTTGTCCATTGTGGGTATGACTCAGATATTCTGCGGCAATCAAAACGGAAGTATTGCCTGCGATTTCGCCCATAGCTCGAACAACGGGGAAGATACCAGTTTCATCTTTGATAAAGTCCCATGCAATGGCGGTTATTTTCTTTGATTGTAATAGCCGAAAGTGTTCTGACTTCTGGATTGGAAGATGAATCGCTGAAATGAGCGTTTGTCTTCCCGGCATTAACGTAATTTCACTTTCACTTGGCGGAGCAACCTTCAAAATGATGTCTGCTTTGAAGACTTCTTCGGCAGAATAAACGATTCGAGCGCCTGCTTCGCTATAATCATGATCTTGAAAATTCGATTCTTTTCCAGCGTTGGATTCCACAATAACTTCGTGTCCGTTGGCCACTAAAAGGCCAACACTTTCGGGTACAAGAGCCACCCTACGTTCTTGAAAATAAGTCTCTTTGGGTATCCCAATCACCAGATGATGGGTGCGGTTGGAAATGGCCAGGAGTTCTTCCTGTGGCATCAGCGCCGCCTCTTTTGCGAGGTTGCGAATCGACTCTTTTTTATGATCCATAAAAGGTAGCTTGTTCGGGATTTCGAAAGTAAGAAAATATCGTATAAATTCGCACTCACTACAAACCCTTTTATAAGATATGGCTAGTCAAGAAAATCAACCAAGCTCTAAGTTGCTCTGGATCATCGGTCCAGTATGCGTTGGACTCACTCTAATGTTCACCAGCGCAGGTCAAAAAACAGAACCAAAAAAGGAAGTGCTCAGCGGTGCTCTCCAAGAAGTTACGAAAGTGGAGGCTCCGGCTCCAGCTGCCGCTCCTGCTGATACTACTGCTGCTGCTGCTGCTCCTGCAGATACAACAGCCGCTCATTCAGC
>CANGVZ010000109.1 GCA_947457285.1 Flavobacteriales bacterium
GCTGGTTCAGAGCATCCCGACTTTCAGTCGGGAGGGTCACTGGTTCGAACCCTCCCGATAGACATCGGGAAGCTAGCATTCTAAATATCTTTGGGGCTAAAGAAATAAAATGAAACTAAAATTTTTCAAGAAAAACTACCCCAACCTCTTTTGGTTGACGATATTCGGTATCTCGCATGTACTTGTTTATAAACTAATACTACTAGATATTCCAGAGCCTCGTTGGTTTCAGAAAGCAAATGAACTCGGAGACCTATTCTACAACTTGCAATTAGGATTTTTGGTTAGCATCATTTTTTTTTATCTCGTTGTATTTCTTAAAGAAGTTCGACAGAAGGCAATAGTCACAAAAAAAGTTGAATATCATAGTTTACTTATTATTTCAGAAGGGCTTTCATTGTATTTCAACTTTACTAAAGGTAGTAAAGGATTAACATTCCCGCCAAGTCTTGAATACTGTGAACGGCAGTGTTTAGCTCATGATTCAAGAATAACCTTGACCAGCAATAGCAAAGAGCGATACTCATGGTATAAATTAGTTAAGAGTAAATACGAGGCAATAAACTTTGATATTTCCAACTTGAATGATTTACCCATGACACTCGTATACTTTCAAAATGATCAATTGATTGGCACTCTCACTAAATTAAAGAACACTGACTTATTCTCTTATTTCAACCGAAGGGTTCATTGGATTTGGAATGAACCTAAACCAAATGAAGAATCAGACATTAGTTATTTAAAAACTCATCTTTTCGATTTTTTTCAAATTATTTCTGAGCTCATGCAACTTCATGAAACTGAATTTGGGAAAGAGTCACTGTCAAGCCTGAAAAAAAGATACTCATTAGAGGATGAGCATTGAGACTACACAGATTGGCTGAAATACAATACACTTTTGCACTGTGAAACTCCCTATTATCATATAATCGCCGAAATGATCCTATTTGGGTAATCATTCAAAAAATTCAACATCTATTGTTTCACCTTTATCGGGTCTTGAAAACCGACAATTTATTCAGAGTTTTCATTTACGCTTTCTAGCTCTCTTGTTGAGCTTCGATTTATTCGATAGTACCCATACTCATAGAAGCCTTTGTAGCCCGCACCGATAGCAGCTGCATGGAGGACGGATTCTTTTTATCAGTCATTAAAAAGGCCTCCTCATTGAATTGTAAAATTAACCTTGTACAAAATGATAGGATTAGTTTTCCATACCCATTATTTCTATGGTTTCTTTCAGTAAACATAATTCCAATGTCAGGATTTAGTATTGTGCAAAAACTGATTATTTGATTTTGTGAATTACCTAAAACGTAGATCGACTCCTTGTAAACATGATAAGTAATATCGAAAATCAATTGTTGAATTTCCTTATCATTTCTTCCTTCATATTCCTCGTGATAATATTGTTGAAGCATCTTAGCCAAAATGTTGATGTCTTCTTTTCTTCCAAGCCGAATGTTTAATTCCGGTGAAGCAGCATTAGTACTCGAGCTTGTTCGATAGAAAATTCTCTCTTGTTCAACGAAAAAGTCCGTAACTGAGAAGTGTTCTATTAGCTTCTTAATGAGTTGTGACTCCCCATATACAAGATAGTTTTTAAATCGCTTCAAATCAAGGCATTCTGAGATTTCGTCGAATTGATTGAGTGACCAATTTTTACCATAAACAATCAACCCTTCTGACACAATTATTAAAATCCAACCATCATTTTGAACTTGAAAAAAGGTAATATCATAGATTGATTGAGTTCCTTGATTAATTCTTTGAATATCCTCTCGAAGAAACTTGTACTTGTAGTCGTCTAAGTTAATTTCTTTATAGAAAAAATCCCAAAACTCCTTTCCTTGTTCGATACTTAAAATCATCTTCTGAGATTATATCAATTTAATTGCTCCTTAAATAACGACATACCAACTTGTCCTACCTCCGCCCTTTTTTTCTATTAATCCCTTCTCAACCAATGCGCGGAAATGAACCTTCAAAGTGTTTTTACTTTTCCCCGTCAATGCAGCAATTTCACCTATTGATACGCGACCATGCTCCTTTGCAAATTCTAAGATGGTAATTGATAAATCAGGCAAAGCAGACAGCACAATTTTTTCGCGTTCTACTTTCTGGGATAATCGCAATACTTGCTTTTGCAGGGATTGCAGAAAAAATGCAATCCAAGGTTGCCAATTGGGGCTTTCAGTGCGGATTGTTCCCTGTGTCTGGCGCAAGGCAAGGTAGTAGGCTTCTTTGTTCTGTTCTATTATGCTTTCCAATGAACTATAAGGTACATAAGCATATCCAGCCTGCAACAGAAGCAAGGTGGTCAATACTCGGCTGAGTCTGCCGTTTCCGTCCTGAAAAGGATGTATTTCAAGAAATACAACAGTATATATAGCGGTGATCAAAAGAGGGTGTAGCTGCCCCAACTCGCGCTCTTTTCTGTACCAAGCAGTTAATTCTTCCATTAGGCGAGGAGTGTCAAATGGCTTTGCAGTCTCAAATACAATCCCGATTTGATTACCCTTTTCGTCAAAAGCTGCAACGGAATTGGAGTTTGTCTTGTACCTGCCTCTGTGCCATTTGTCTTTCTCACTATAGATAAGTAAATCTTTATGTAATTGCTGAATATAGTTTTCCGTAATAGGTATGTGTTCCCATGAAGTGAAAACAGTTTCCATCACCTTTGCATACCCTGCGACTTCCTGTTCGTCTCTGCTTGAAAAGGTATTGATTTCTAGGTTGGATAAAAGGCGTTCCACGTCTTTATCAGATAGCCTGCTGCCTTCGATGCGTGTGGATGAGCCTATGCTCTCGATGGTGGCCACTCTTCTAAGTGCAGATAGCCTTTCTGGGGCAAGCGTTCCCAATGCCCTCCACGCACCTTTAAACTCATCAATTTGACTGATGAGTTTCAGTGTTTCAGGAGTTATATAAATGGTGTTAGTGTTCAACATGCTATTTTCAACACCCAAATATACACCCGATTACACCCGAAAATGACAAAACACAACAATAGCCTTTTTTTATATAGAATCTTCATCTTACTTTCGCGCCCGCCGCAATGGCTGACAAAAGAATTTAAGATAAACCTATGAAAGTAACACTCGAAAAAATCCTCTCTGTTTCAGGAAAGCCTGGCATCTATCAGTTGATCGCAGGAGGAAAGAGCATCATCATCGCCGAATCACTCGTAGATGGCAAACGTATGCCAATCCACCCAAGTCAGCGCGTGAGCTCGCTTTCAGACATCAGCATCTTCACCATTGAAGAAGATGTGCCTTTGAAAGATGTTTTCGAAAAAATGAAAGAACACTACAAAGGCGCCGCAGCTCCCGATCATAAAAGCGAAGGAAAAACATTGAGAACCGAAATGGAGAAATTCCTTCCTACCTATGACGCCGAACGCGTTTACGATAGCGATATCAAAAAACTCTTCCAATGGTACAACATTCTCCAAGCAAAGGATATGTTGGAATTTGAAGAGGCAGAACAAGAATCTACAGAAGAAAACTAAGCATACATGGGAATTTCACTCTGAAATTCCCATTTCTTTTTTTGCGCATCATACTTCGCGCAATACAACACCCTTCCGTTTGTAAGCAGGAGTGTTTGCGCTCCTACGCTGATATTATAATTTGAAATTTGATCAAAAGCCCGTTGATTGATTTCAATTTCTGGCGCTTTACATTCCGCCATCAGCGCGGGTTTGCCATCGATCGAATAAAACAATAAGTCAGCCCTTTTGCGCAGATTATAAACTTGCAAGGATACTTCCAACGCAATTCTGCCGCTTGGATAATTCAAATGATCCCGCATATAAATGGCCAAATGTTGCCTCACCCACTCCTCTGGTGTACACTTCACCCACTGCCTTCTAAACTCATCGAGAATATAGGTGCCGTCGGTGCGAGACTCCAATTTGAAGGGATATGTAGGAAAAAGCAATGAGGTCACGATTGTATTAAAAGAGAAAGCGAAAGTAGTATATTTGAAACTTATGGAAACGAAAGAAGAGATAGTACAAAACTGGTTGCCCCGCTACACCGGCAAGCCCATAGCAGAATTTGGAGAATATATTCTTCTCACCAACTTTGATAATTACGTAAAGAAATTCGCTGAATGGCACAATGTACCTGTCTTGGGCGAAGATAAAGCGATGCCTACTGCTACCGCGGACGGCATCACTATCATCAACTTCAGCATGGGTAGCGCCAATGCGGCCACCATCATGGATTTGCTCAGTGCAATTTCACCGAAGGCTGTTCTTTTCCTGGGAAAGTGTGGTGGACTAAAAAACAGAAGTCAAATTGGTGACTTCGTATTGCCCCTCGCAGGAATCAGAGGTGAGGGAACGAGTAATGACTATTTCCCACCAGAAGTGCCTGCCTTGCCAGCATTCACCCTTCAAAGAGCCATCTCTTCCACAATTCGCGACTTTGGTCTCGACTACTGGACAGGCACTGTTTACACCACCAACCGCCGCGTTTGGGAACATGATGAACAATTCAAAGCTTATTTGAAAAAAGTACGCGCCTTCGCCATAGACATGGAAACAGCGACACTTTTTAGCGTTGGTTTTGCGAATAAAATACCTACGGGAGCTCTATTACTTGTGAGCGATCAACCTATGACGCCACAAGGAGTAAAGACTTCCGAGAGCGATCACAAAGTGACAAGCAACTACGTGGATCAACACATCAAAATTGGCATTGAAGCGTTGAAAGAAATAAGAGACGAAGGCCGTTCAGTGAGACACTTGAAGTGGTAATTTTGCAAGCACATTATGGATCACCTTCGAATCATTAGAGACATTGAAACTAAGAATATCAAGCCCATTTATTTTTTGATGGGTGAAGAGCCTTATTTCATTGATCTCATCACTGATAAAATGGAATCGTCAATCCTCGACGAAGCCTCAAAAGCATTTTGCCAAACAGTAGTGTACGGCCGCGACGTGACGCTCGATCAAGTGATTGGCCTGGCAAAAGGTTTTCCGATGATGGGCGATATGCAGGTGGTGATCGTAAAGGAAGCGCAAGATTTAAAAGAATTCAAGCGAGCTCGTTCGAAAGACGACGACGATGATGATGATAAATCGGAGTCTGGTGCAGAAGACAAAAAAGATGACAAATCATCTATGAGTGCTCTGGAAGCCTACGTGAGCAACCCAAGCAAAACGACAGTGCTCGTTTTTGCTATGAAAAATAAGAAGCTCGATAAGCGTCTGAAATTTTATAAATCACTCGAAAAAGTTGGTGTCATCTTCGAAAGTGAGAAGGTAAAAGACTACAAAATGCCCGAGTGGATTAAAGGGTACGCTCAACAACTGGGTTATGGCATGAGTCCAAAAGTGGCTGAGATATTAGCAGAGTATTTGGGCACGGATCTGAGCAAAGTCGTAAACGAACTCAGCAAGTTGGCTATCATTCTTCCGCAAGGAACGCAGATCAGCGAGCAACATGTTGAAGACAATATTGGAATCTCAAAAGACTTCAATGTATGGGAGCTTCAAAAGGCGCTAGGCGTCAAAGACGTGCTAAAAGCAAATCGCATTATTCATTATTTTGAAAATAATCCCAAGGCCAATCCCATTCAAATGGTGTTGCCGAGTTTATATAGTTATTTCACCAAACTAGCGGTATATATTGCTATTCCAGACAAATCGAAGGCAGCGAGCATCATGGGCATCAACCCTTACGCTGTCAATGATTACAAGGCCGCGTCTACCAAGTATGATGCACGCAAAGTCGAGCGCATCATTGGCTATTTGCGCACCGCAGATCGCCAAGTGAAAGGTTTGGAGGGGAATCGTATAGAACAAGGAGACATTTACCGAGAATTGATTTATAAGACACTTCATTGACGAAGGAATGAATCAATTCAGTAAATTCGCGCTCCATGAATTTACAGAACGACCTCATATTAAGAGCGGCGAGAGGCGAGCGAACAGAGCGAACCCCCGTGTGGGTGATGCGACAAGCAGGTCGTGTTCTCAAAGAATACCGCGACGTACGTGCAAAAGCTGGTAGCTTCAAAAATCTTCTTTTCAATCCAGAATTATCATGTGAAGTTACCATTCAGCCCGTGGACATATACGGAGTTGATGCAGCCATTCTCTTCTCAGACATCCTTGTAATTCCTGAGGCAATGGGCCTCGAATACAAAATGGATGAAGGCAAAGGCCCTTCCTTCGAACAAACGATTCGTTCAAAAGCGGATTTAGCCAAAATCACCACTGAAGCGGTGGAAGAAAAATTAGAATACGTTTTTCAAACCATTCGACTCATCAAAAAAGACCTCAATGGTCGTGTGCCCTTGATTGGTTTTGCAGGAGCTCCCTGGACGATCTTCTGCTATATGACCGAAGGAAAAGGATCAAAGACTTTTTCGGTCCCCAGGGCAATGATCATGCGGGATCCAGAATTGGCACATGCCTTGCTTAGCGCCATCACAGATGCGACCATCGTTTATTTGAAAAAACAAATAGAAGAAGGTTGCGATATGATTCAGCTCTTCGACAGTTGGGCTGGAGTGCTCAATAAAGAAAGTTATAATACGTTCGCATTGCCATACATGAAAAGAATCTGTGATGAAATACAAAGTGTGCCCAAAACAGTTTTTGCTTTGGGAGCATATTATTCACTTGCAGATTTAGCTCAGCTCAGTTGCAACACCGTAGGCCTCGACTGGCACATGGATCCCATTTGGGCAAGATCAGTGGTAGGTAACTCAAAAACGCTTCAAGGAAACTTGGATCCTGCTGTGCTCTATGGTGATTTCGAGACGATTCGCACCAAAACTAAAGAAATGCTTAGTAAATTTGGCGCCACTAAACACATTGCCAACCTCGGTCATGGAGTGTATCCCGATATTGCTCCTGACAAACTCAAATGTTTTATAGATACCATTAAAGAATACCAACACGCTCAATAATCATGAACATTCGTCTATTTGCTTTTGCTGCCGCATTGCTCATCACTGCTCCAGCATTTTCACAAGTAACTAAAAAACCTGCAACCAAAAGCACGGACAAGAAAGAAGAGGCTGCGCCAGCAACATCTTCAGATAATCTTGTTGTAAATGGCA
>CANGVZ010000110.1 GCA_947457285.1 Flavobacteriales bacterium
AATAAAATTGGAATAGCTATACCGTCGTCTTTCGCTTGTTCTGCAGCTTTCAAAATTTTAGGATTATCTCCTTCCGCAAAAACTACACGTTTCTTATCTTTTCTCGCGCGCTCTGAAATTCCTCTTGTAAGCGCATTGTCTCGACCCATTCTACCGAGTAACTCACTTGCGTATGCATCCCAATCTGTGATTGGATTCTTTGCAACACCACTTTCGATAGCAGCCTTCGCGACAGCTGTGGAAACCGCTACTAACAAACGAGGGTCGTTTGGTTTCGGAATGATATAATCTTTACCAAATGAAAGGCTTGTAATATGATAGGCTTCCATTACCTCCTCGGGTACCGTTTCTTTAGCCAATTCAGCCAATGCTTTAACAGCAGCCAACTTCATGGCATCGTTAATTTTAGTAGCACGAACATCTAAAGCTCCTCTGAATATGAATGGGAAACCAAGTACGTTGTTTACTTGATTCGGATGGTCGCTTCTTCCCGTAGCCATAATGACATCTGGACGTGCAACCATTGCTTCTTCGAAAGGAATTTCCGGGTCCGGATTTGCCAAAGCAAAAACGACAGGATTGCTTGCCATCGATTGAACCATTTCAGGTGTTACAATATTTCCTTGTGAAAGACCCAAGAAAACGTCGGCATTTACTAGTGCTTCCGCAAGTGACTTTTCATTTGAATCAACTGCAAATCGTTTCTTTCGATGATCAATATCTTCTCTTGAGGTATTGATAAGTCCCTTTGAGTCGAACATTCGAATATTCAAAGGGTTCAAACCTAAACCAATCATGGTATTCAAACAACTCAATGCTGCTGCGCCTGCGCCGCTTACCACAATTTTTATATCACCAATATTTTTACCCGCAATCTCCAATGCATTCAACAAGGCTGCACTCGAAATAATTGCTGTCCCGTGCTGATCGTCGTGCATGATAGGAATGTCTAGGGCTTCCTTCAACCTTTCTTCGATTTCGAAAGCTTCAGGTGCCTTAATGTCTTCCAGGTTAATACCACCAAACGTTGGGCTAATATTGATGACTGTATTCACAAAATCATCCACTGCGGTAGCCTTTATTTCTATATCAACAGAATCGATATCAGCAAATATCTTAAAGAGCATTGCCTTTCCCTCCATAACAGGTTTACTCGCTTCTGGTCCGAGGTTACCAAGTCCGAGAATGGCTGTTCCGTTTGAAATAACCGCTACTAAATTTCCTTTTCCTGTATACTTGTAAACATCGTCTATGTTCTCTGCAATAGCCTTTACTGGCTCTGCAACACCGGGCGAATAAGCAAGTGCTAAATCGCGCTGAGTACTGTATGGTTTTGTCGGAACAATTTCTAACTTTCCTTTCCTACCTAACTCGTGGTAATCGAGTGCTTCTTTCCTCTTTATTTGCTTCATGTTCTTTCTTTGGGTTCGCAAAAATAAAACAACCTCGAAATTCGAGGTTGTTCATTTACATTTCTTAATAAATTATTCAACTACGACACGAATGGTCTCGCGTCCTTTGGATGTTGATAATGTGAACTGATAAACTCCCGCAGCATAATCTTGCGCATTTAGCAAAATGCTTCCAGAATTTCCTTTTACTGTAACTTGCTTAACTAGTTTTCCTTGAAGATTTGTGATGACTAGCTGACCTTCTCTCTCTCCTGACGGTAATTTATAATTCATGAAGCTCAAACCTCTTAAAGGATTACTTCCAACAAGCTCAAGCTTTGAAGCTACCTCTTCCTCAACTCCTATTGGGCAGCTCGCCTCGTAACAAAAACTAACAGTTTGACAAGCTTGGTCTGCCGGATTAGCTGTGTTGAAGAAACAATAACTAATCAACGTTTCTCCAGGATTACCAAGAGGCTTGTAATGTGCGTAAAATGTATGATTGGTGTCGCTTGCAAAAATGTTCTGCGCCAGAAGCGAGACATTCGTGGTTTCTCCGTAGCAAACACCCCAGCAAAAATAATTAGACGAACCCGGAATTTCCGAAATAACACTTCGACTACATTTTACCGAAACAGCAACATCTGAAATATTCGTCACTGGCCATTCGGCAACCATTTCGCCTGCGCCTGTAAGCGTTGCAGCTGTGGCATTAACCTGCGTAACAGCATTTACAAGTTCAATTGATTGCGCCGACACTCCTATGAAAGAAAGCGCAAATCCAAAAAAGAGAATGTTTTTTTTCATGTTCCAAAGATATAAAAAGTAATTGGGAGAAATATTTCTTTATATTCGTAGCCCTAAAGTAAACCCTATTAATAATTAATCAAATGAAAAAAGCTCTACTATTGATGGTTGTTGCGGTAATGTCGTCAACAATGTCATTCGCTCAGTTGCCAGCAGGATCGTTTGGTCAAGATTTCACAATCACTGACCAATTCGGTGTTTCTCACAACTTGTACAACTACTTAGATCAAGGATACACTGTATACCTTGACGTATCTGCAACATGGTGCGGACCATGTTGGAACTTCCACTTGTCTGGTGCATTGGATGAATTGTATGCTAACCACGGTCCTGCTGGTGCTCCAGGAGTATCTGCAAATACTTCTGATGACGTAATGGTTATTTGGATTGACGGTGATGGTACTACTACTGATGCTGATATGGCTGGTACTGGTGGTTCAACTCAAGGTAACTGGTTAAACCCAACAGGAACTGCTATTGAGTTTCCATTGGCAAACCCAGCAACTTCATTAGCAAATTCTATCAACGATGATTATGCTATTGCTTATTACCCAACAATCTACCGCATTTGCCCTAACCGTATCGTTACTGAGGTAGGACAATTAGATGCTGCTGGTTTGTATGCTACATTGGAGGAATGTCCTCCTGCAGCTTCACAAGCTAACGACCCATCTATGTTAAGCTACAATGGTGACTTAGCTACTTGCGGAAACGTTGACGTTGCTGTTACTATTCAAAACAACGGTACTTCTCCATTAACTGCTTGCACAATCACTGTAACTGGTGGTACTGCTCCGTTGACTTTCAACTGGACTGGTAACTTATCTACTTACGCTGTTGAAACAGTAAACGTGGGTTCAGTTGCAATTACTGGTGCTACAACTTTGAACGTGTCTATCACTTCTGCTGATGACAACACTGCTAACAACGGTACTTCTGCTCCGATCGCTTTTGCAGCTGATGGAACAACTCACGTTAAACTTGATATCTTGTTTGACCGTTACCCAGAAGAGTCTTCTTGGTCTATCACTGACGATGCTGGAAACGTAGTAGCTTCTGCTGACTATGGCAATGCTCCAGTTCCTGCTGACAACTCAACAAAGATTGTTGACGTTTACCTTCCATCAACTGGATGTTACACTTTCACTGCAGTTGACGCATACGGAGATGGTTTCTACGATATGCAATGGGGTGCTGCTTCAAACGGTCACATGTATGTAACTACTGTGAGCGAAGCTGGTGGTACATTCTCTAACATCTGGAACTACGACGGTTCTTACAACTTCTCTGAAGCTGCAGCTCCTTCTAGTGTTAGCACTGTAGTAGGTATCGAAGAAGTAAGTCTTACAACTGGTGTTAATGTTTATCCTAACCCAGCTAACGACTTCATCAATGTTGCTTACGGTTTAACTAACAACAGTGTTGTAACTGTTGACGTTATCAACGTAGTTGGTGCGCGTGTTATGACTGAGTACATCGGTAGCCAAGCTGCTGGAAACTACACTTCACGTTTAGATGTTTCTAACCTTTCTGCTGGTGTTTACATGTTGAATGTAACTATCAACGGAACGGCTAACACTGCTCGTGTTACTGTAAAATAATCTTGATTTTTATCAAGGAAGAAGAGCCGACGATGCGTCGGCTCTTTTTTTTGGTACAGTCATTGGCTAAAGTTTTTTACTTTTAAAAAAAATATTTTATGCGCCTTTCCATTTCATTCTTCTTCTTAATTGTTTCTCTCGGATTATCTGCTCAAGAAACCCTCCCCAGTATTAACCTAAAAGATCTAAACGGAAAAACAGTCAACACCGCAACACTTGCTCAAGACGGCAAGCCTACCTTAATCTGTTTTTGGGCCACTTGGTGCAGCCCTTGTAAAAAAGAATTAAACAACTACTTAGATCTTTACGAAGATTGGCAAGCTGAAACAGGCGTTAAAATTATTGCGGTATCGATTGATGACCAACGCTCTGTGATGCGCGTAGCGCCATATGTAAGCAGTGTTATGTGGCCTTATGAAATTTTGCTAGACAGCAATAAGCAATTTGCTCAAGCATTAGGAGTGAACAACGTTCCTCACACATTCCTTGTAGACGGAACAGGAAAAATCGTTTGGCAGCATAACAACTATGCAGAGGGCGATGAGGCTGAAGTTCACGAGCAACTCTTAAAATTGAAGAAGTAATTCACTTCATTCCTACTTATAAGCCCGAAAGGGCTTTTTTTATTTCAGAATGCGACGTATTTTCGACGCTCAATGAACAGAATGAAAAAGTTACTTGTTTTCTCTGCCTTTCTTGCTTTCGCCTTTGGTGTGCAAGCGCAAGGCGACCCTAAAAAGCCTGGACAATTGCACGGCAATTTCCAATTTCTTTCACAGCAATATAGCGAAGACAGCCTAATTGGAGCCACCGTTCCGCCTGCAACCACCGCCATTAATGGTTTTGGAAATGTAATGTACACCCAAGGTGGTTTTAGTGCAGGAATGCGCTTTGAAACATACAACAATGCCATTCAAGGTTTCAGTGCACAAAACAGATACAAGGGAACGGGTATTGGAAATAGATTCGTGCAATATCAGGATAGTATTTTCAATGTAACGATTGGAAATTTCTACGAACAATTTGGAAATGGGCTTACCCTTCGTACTTATTGGGAACCTAACCTCGGAATAGACAATGCGTTGGACGGTGCACGTTTAATCATTACTCCGAAAAAAGGAATTACACTCAAAGGAATTTATGGTCGTCAGCGCCTAGATTTTGACAGCCAATTAACCAATGCCGACGGAATTATTCGAGGTAGCGATGCTGAATTCAATTTAAACTCAATCTTTAAGTCACTCGCTGAGAAGCAAACACAAGTAACACTCGGCGGTAGCTTTGTGAGTCGATACCAAAATGGCGAGACGCGTTTTCAAGATTCATTGATTTTTTTAACCCCAAACAATGTATCAAGTTCTGCGGTTCGCCTGCAATTGAATAGAAAAGCTCTCGCGGTATCTGCTGAATATGCAGAAAAGATTAATGATCCAAGTGCAGACAACGCCTACTTGTATAGAAAAGGAAAAGCCTTCTTTTTAAATGCCTCATATAGCGGCAGCGGTTTCGGAGTAAATGCAGCTGTGAAATACATAGACAACATGAGCTTTCGAGCAGATCGTAATTTGAAACTTTTCGACGTTCCTACCAATTTTTTGCCTGCAATTACAAAGCAGCATACGCACAACCTCGCTGCGACGTTATATCCATATGCTACCCCTCTAACAGGCGAAGTAAGTTACATGGGTGAAATATTCTACACCTTCAAGAAGGGCACAAAACTCGGCGGTAAATACGGCACCCAACTTTCGGCAAACTTCGCGGCAGCAAATGGTTTAGACACCACTCGCTTAACGGGAATTGAGGCATATACAGAAGGGTACCAAGTCAATTCAGTCAAATTTGGTCCCACAAAATATGTGAGAGATTTCAATTTGGAAATAAAGAAAAAGCTAAGCAAAAAATTCTCTGCAGGATTCACCTATTATTATTTTGAGTTCAACACCTTAGTTACTCCAGTTACCAATGATTTCAAGGGAATTGTTTATGCGAATATTGAGGTCCTCGAATTGAATTACAAATTCACACCTAAAGACAATCTACATCTCGAACTTCAAGGTCTTCAAACAGATCAAGACAAAGGAGATTGGGCAACCATTGTTGCCGAGTTCTCTCACTCTCCTCATTGGAGTATCGGATTAATTGATCAATACAATTACGGGAATTCCGTAGCAGAAAAACGCGTTCACTATTTGTTTGGAACAGTTGGCTATATCAACGGTTCTCAGCGCCTAACTCTTGGATACGGAAAAAGAAGAGAGGGTGTGTTTTGTATCGGAGGTGTTTGCCGCGCAGTTCCAGCTACTAACGGATTTGAATTAATGTATACCGCAAGTTTTTAATATGAAAAAGAATTACTTTATCCTACTTGCCATAGCTCTTTTGTTCGGAGCGTGTGACCGCCTTGAAAACCCGGTTACTGTTGCAAAAAATAAATACCGTGATGATTTGTATGGTTCTGCCCCAACATTTTCTACCGTATCTGAAGCAAGTCGCAACGTATTATTTGAAGAGTACACAGGACATTTGTGCGGATTTTGCCCACCGTCTACCGCGCTTGCTCTGGCCTTAGATGCACAGCTTGGAGAGCGCATGGTTACAGTGGCTATTCACGCCGGGTCACTTGCCGCTACAGGAGGAACGCTATTTCAAACCGATTACACAACTCCAGTGGGAAATTTGTATTGGGCACAATTAAACGGCGGATTTAATCCAACTGCACGCATAGACCGTATGGGAGGGTTAAGTAGTTATGAATACCTCGACCCTGCGAACCCAAGTAGCTGGCAAAATATTGTCACTACAAGAATGAATGTCAACACGCCGGTTTCATTGCAAGCCAACTGCGAATACATTGCCTCCGACAATGTTTTCAACATCCATATGAATTCCCAATTTCTAGAAGCCTACACGGGCAACATTAACCTTGTCGTTTTATTGGTGGAAAATCATCTCGTTAGTCCACAAGAAGACTACAGCCAAACCCCATCTGAAATTGAAGAGTATGAGCACGAGCATGTGCTTCGAACGAACGTGACAGAGCCAATGGGAAATCTAGTGATTAATAGTCCCGCAGCTGGATTCTCCTCTACAAATAGCTTTACCATAGCGCTTCAGCCTAATTGGGTTCCAACGAACATGACCGTTGTTGGCTATTTGGTTGATGCAAACACCCATGAAGTCTTGAACGCCATTGAAT
>CANGVZ010000111.1 GCA_947457285.1 Flavobacteriales bacterium
GGCTTTTGTATATGGTCACTTCCACCAAAGTTTTTTCGCCTGGTTTCATAGAGTCTGGCGCTACGTTTTGTATTGCTACTTCATTCACTGTAAACAAATGAAGGAAAAACAAACCTATGAAGTTGATGAGTACGATTAAGGTTTTAAGCATGGTCAATAGCAGGTTATGCGTGTAATTCTACCATGTCAAAAATCTATCAATCGAATGAACGTTCGGTAATGAAAAAATGTATTTGCAAACAGTGAAATGTGAATTGTGTGAAATCAATTTCGCACCTTTGCAATATGAGTGCATGGAGATCACACATCAAAGGATTCAAAGCGTATCTTCGATTAGAGAAGTCACTATCAAAAAATAGTGTCGATGCGTATGAGCGCGATGTGATCAAGCTCGCAAATTGGGCAGAAAATGTCTCCGATCAACTTCAGCCAGCCAGACTAAAGGCGACAGACATTCGATTGTTTTTGAAAGCATTAAATGAATTGGGATTAAGTGCTACTTCACAGGCGCGCATTCTTTCAGGAATAAAAGCATTCTATACTTATTTGGTACTTGAACAAATCATTCAAGTGGATCCCACCGAGCTCATTGAGGCTCCGAGAATTGGAAGGAAATTACCTGATGTGCTTTCTATTGAAGAAATCGATGCAATGATCAGCGCCATTGACTTGAGTAAAAAAGATGGTCATCGTAATCGCGCGATTCTTGAAGTGCTTTACAGCTGTGGTCTTCGCGTGAGTGAATTGGTTGATTTGAAACTAAGTCAAGTTTACTTCAATGAAGGTTTTATTAGAATTATTGGAAAGGGAAACAAAGAGCGTCTTGTGCCGATAGGAAGTTCTGCCATAACATGGGTTCAACATTATATCCAGCAAACCAGGAACCACTTGCCCGTTCAATCGAACGCTGCGGATGCATTATTTTTAAATCTCCGTGGCGGCAAATTTTCAAGAATGTCCGTCTTTTCAATTATTCAAAATCTGGTTATTCAATTAGGTATAAAAAAACAAGTCAGTCCGCACACCTTTAGACATTCGTTCGCTACGCATCTCGTTGAAGCTGGAGCAGATTTGAGAGCCGTCCAAGAAATGCTTGGCCATGCGAGTATCACCACAACTGAAATTTATACTCATTTGGATAAGCACCGTTTAAAGGAAGAGATATTATCTTTCCACCCTCGTTATAAAAAGTAAAACCACTTGAAGAAAGCCAACCTTATTAATCCAAAAGGACTTTTATTCCTTTTGATTGTCGTTTCGTCAATTACGTTGTCGGCTCAAACCAATATTAAACTTATGTGTTACAATGTGCTCAACTATCCTACGGGTAATATAGCGGGACGCGTTGATACACTTAGGAATATCATTGACTATTATCGTCCAGATTTATTGATGTTGCAGGAGTTGAAAACAGAACAAGGGCTAATCGACACCCGCAACATGATGAATGAAATAGGATATGCTTCATTCGACAACGCTCCATACGTTCCACAACAAAGCAATCCTTTTTCAGATTTTCCACTTCAGCAGTCTATCATTTATAACAATGAAATTTTTGGCCTTGCAGAAGACAATCTCATTCTGACAGAGGTAAGGGATATTAATTATTATAAGCTTTGGTTGAAATCGGAAAATCTTCTTGAAGGCGCTGATACCACATTCCTACACGTGTTTGTAACGCATTTGAAAAGCAGCACCGGAGGAGAAAATGAACAGCTTCGATTGCAAATGGCGCAACAATTCAAAAATTATATCAACAACAATTTAGAAACGGATGATCTCATTGTAATCGCCGGAGACTTTAATCTTTACAGTAATTCAGAGCCCGCGTATATAGAACTGACAGGTTCAAGTGGCGGAATCAATATGGTTGATCCTCTCGATGAATTGGGGAATTGGTCGAGCTCTTCATTTCCTCACAAGGAAATACTCACGCAAAGCACACGCTCAAGTCAATATGCTGGTGATGGTGCTGGAGGTGGCGTTGATGATCGCTTTGACTTTATAATGTTCTCACCTTCCGTAATGCAATTGTTTGGCGATTTGGTTTATGTGAATGACTCTTACAAATCTTTAGGTAATAACGGCGACTGCTACAATCAAAGCATTACTTCTTGTATTCCGAATAATGAAGTTCCCGCAGATGTAATTCGTTCTATTTATTACATGAGCGACCACATTCCAGTTGTTTGCGAGCTAGCAACACCACTAGCTTTATCGATTGATAAAAAATGGGCTTTTAATTCTACTTTAGAATTTCCAAGAGGGAATACTTTTGATCAGAATATCGTTTTTTCTATTTCTGGAAACACGAACTCAAACTATGAATTTCGTGTATGTAATCGCTCTGGTAGTATTGTTTCGCAAGGAAAAGTACTGAATTCTGGTCAAAATCATCAAATTTCGATTCCGAGTGAACATTTTGCACAAGGAATCTATTTCATTTATTTAGTAAAAGATTCATTCGTCACTACATCGGCAAAATTTGCCGTAATACATCCATGAAAACGTTAACAGGTAAGGTCAGAGCAGTTCAACGAGTATATTTAAAGCTCGACCGCGAGATATCTAAAGTACAACTGGAGAGCGGCATGCATTGCCTTTCTGGCTGCGGTGAATGTTGCAAAAAGCCAGATATTGAAGCCACAGCATTGGAGTTTCTACCCCTTGCATTGAAATTATATGATGATGGTAGAGCAGAGACTTTTTTAGAAGAACTTCAGAATAACAAATCTTCTACTTGTCATGTGTTTCGACCTTATGTGACCAATTTTGGCGGACTATGCAATGAATATCCATACCGTGGATTGATTTGCAGACTATTTGGTTTTACAGCACGCAGAGATAAAGAAGGCAAGCCAGAAATCGTCACTTGCAAGCTTATTAAAACGCATCAAGAAAAGGAATACCAGCAAGCCATTGATAACATAAAAAATGGAAAGCGAATTCCTATTATGAGTGAATTCTATACACGCCTCTCCTCTATCGATCCTTCACTTTCGCAGTTTTACCCGATAAATAAAGCAATGGAGGTCGCGATCGAAACGGTGCTTCATTATTACGCATACAGAAAGCGACGTAAGCCCAACAAAATGGAAGGTTGAGTTGTTATGGAGTCATGAAAATTTATTCATTAGAGAAAAAAATTCTGCTCAATGCAGATATGGCGATTGTTTGGGACTTTTTTTCATCCCCATATAACCTCAACGAAATCACCCCGCCGGATATGAGCTTTGAAATTCTTACCGATATAAAAGGTAAGAAGATGTTTCCGGGAATGATTATCAATTATAAAGTTCGTCCTTTGCTCAATATTCCGTTGCGCTGGACGACGGAAATCACGCATTGTCGCGACAATGAGTATTTTGTTGACGAACAGCGCTTTGGGCCATACACATTTTGGCACCATTTGCACAAATTCGAGCAAAAAGCCAATGGAGTGGAAATGACAGACCTTGTGCATTACGCCCTGCCCTTCGGTTTCATTGGAGGCATTGCCAATGCTATATATGTTCAAAATAGACTTCAGAGTATTTTCGATTATAGGAACGAAATCATCGACAAGCGTTTTAACGCTAAGTAACCCGAACCCGCTTCTTTCGTAAAAAGGTATACACATACCTTTATCATGAAGTTGAACCTTACTGTTTTCGTCTCTTTCATTGGATTGACAGCGTTTTCGCAGGGTATTCAATTGAATAGCTATTCACTCGATTTTAAGAAAAATCAAGTAACGAGTCGTTTTTGCAAGGAAGTGATAATGCGTCCTGATGGGAGCGCAGATAGTGTTTATATCTCTCAAGGAGAGTTTGATTCAAATGGTCAACTGGCAAGACATACTTCTTTTTTCGCAGGAAAAAGAAAATTGTATGAGCAAAGATTTGAATATGCTCAGGGCAAGTGGCCAACAAAATCCTTTGTAAGTCACGCTTTCAATCAATGGGAAGAAGTTGAAATTCAACATCTGTTTGACGATAAAGGGCAGCTTATAGCGCGCATCTGTCCCGTTGAAATCCGAAACTTCTGGAGTAAGGAAGAGTATTTTTATGATGAAAATGGTCGAATGACAAAATGTATTCGATACAGAAACATAGACGGGGCTTATGATTCACAGGAAGTTGAAGAATATTCTTCAACGATACATTCCGGAGAAAACACACCGACCTACATCCATGATCACCGCGGGTTGCTGATCAATCAGCAACTCCACGGATCTAATGGAAATTCTAAAAGTTTTTTATTATTTGAATACAAATAGAGAGCTTAACGAACGAGCTTCTTGTATTTGATTCGATGAGGATTTACATCGCCAAGGCGTTTAATTTTGTTTTCCTCATATTCACTAAAAGTGCCTTCAAAGAAGTAGACTTGCGAGTCGCCTTCGAAAGCGAGGATGTGTGTACAGATACGGTCGAGAAACCATCTATCGTGAGAGATCACTACTGCACAGCCAGCAAAACTCTCAATTCCTTCTTCCAGTGCTCTAAGCGTATTCACGTCAATATCATTAGTAGGCTCGTCAAGGAGCAACACATTTGCTTCTGTTTTCAAAGTCATCGCAAGATGCAAACGGTTGCGTTCGCCACCTGATAACACTCCTACTTTCTTTTGTTGATCGGCGCCAGCGAAGTTGAATTTTGAGCAGTAAGCGCGAGAGTTGATGGATTGTCCACCAATCTCGATGACTTCGTTTCCACCTGAAATTACCTCGTATACGGTTTTGTTGGCATCCACATCTTTGTGGCGTTGATCTACATAACCAATCACCACAGTTTCTCCGATTTTAATAGAACCAGCATCAGGAGTTTCCTCATTCATAATCATTCGGAATAACGTGGTTTTACCGGCACCGTTTGGTCCAATTACTCCAACGATTCCTGCTGGTGGTAATTTGAAATTCAAATTTTCAATTAAAATTCTATCCTCAAATCCCTTTGTAACATTGGTAAATTCGATGACTTCGCTACCTAGTCGCGGTCCATTAGGAATTGGAATCTCCAACTTTGCTTCTTTCTCGCGCTCACCCTCAGCCATCATTCGGTCGTAGTTTTGGAGACGCGCCTTGTTTTTAGCATGCCTTCCTTTAGGATTCATTCTCACCCACTCAAGCTCGCGCTCTAGAATTTTTCTTCTCTTAGATTCTTGCTTTTCTTCTTGAGCTAGTCTCTTTGACTTTTGATCGAGCCATGAAGAATAATTGCCCTGGTAAGGGATTCCTTCTCCCCTATCAAGCTCAAGAATCCAACCAGCTACATTGTCGAGGAAGTAACGGTCGTGGGTTACGGCCAAGACAGTACCTTGATATTGTTGTAGGTGCTGCTCCAACCATAAAACGCTTTCGGCATCCAAGTGGTTGGTAGGTTCGTCGAGCAGGAGTACATCGGGTTGCTGAAGCAAGAGTCTGCAAAGTGCCACACGTCTTCTTTCACCACCAGATAGCATTTGAATTTTAGAGTCTTCCGGTGGACAGCGAAGAGCATCCATGGCAATATTGAGTTTGGTATCAAGGTCCCAGCCACCGAGTGCTTCAATTCGGTCTTGAACTTCTGCCTGGCGATCCATTAATTTTTGCATTTTCTCTGGATCGTTAAGAATCTCTTCGTCCATAAATGAAGCGTTGATTTCCTCATATTCCTTGAGAGCATCAGTGATAGGCTTCACTCCTTCTTCGACAATTTCGCGCACCGTTTTGTTATCATCGAGCTGTGGTTCCTGAGGAAGGTATCCTACGCTATAGCCTGGACTCCACACAACATCGCCTTGAAAAGACTGGTCAAGACCTGCAATAATTTTCATTACGGTCGATTTACCTGCACCGTTCATACCGAGGATACCAATTTTAGCTCCGTAGTAAAAACTGAGGTAAATATCCTTAATAATATGTTTGCCTTGTGGAGTGTACTTATTTACACCCACCATCGAAAAGATAATCTTCTTATCGTCTGACATGTAATTGGATTTTGGGCTGCGAAGATAAAAATATCACAGCATCCTAGGCAGAATAGATATCAATACAAGTGATTTCTGGAGGCATACCTACGCGACCGGGGAAGCCTAAAAATCCGAAACCTCTATTGATATATAAATGTTGATTGCCTTCTGAATAAAGACCGCCCCAACGCTTGTAGCGTAGGCTGGCAGGAGAAAACTTGATACCAAGCTTAGGCAATTCCACGCCAAACTGCATGCCATGGGTGTGGCCAGATAATGTTAAATCCACTTTAGCTTTACCCAATACTTGTTCTTCCCAGTGGGTTGGGTCGTGCGATAGTAGAATTTTAAATTCATCTTCGCTCGTACCTTCAAGAGTTTTAGAAAAGTCTCCGTACTGTTGAAATCCCTTTCCCCAGTTTTCCATTCCCAAGAGTCGAATCGTCTCACCACCATTCTCCAAAACAACGTTTTGATTTCTAAGTAAAGTGAACCCCATCTCTGCGTGGATTTCCACCAGGCGATTGAAGCTTTCTGTTTTTTTTCTTAGATCATCGGGATTGTTTTTATCAAAACCATAGTCACCATAGTCATGGTTGCCGAGGATAGAAAATTTACCCTTCTTAGCTTTTAATGCGTTAAAATGTTCAATCCAAGGCTCAGCTTCAAAAGCATAATTGTTGACCATGTCTCCGGTGAATACGATATAATCGGGGTTAAGGTCATTGATCATATCAATTGCCTCGCGCACCTCTTCATAGCTATCTTCGAGAAAGCTGCCCAAGTGAGTGTCACTTATCTGAACAATTCGGGTACCGTCAAAAGCTTTTGGGAGGTTGGGAAAATTGATTTTTTCACTCAAAATCCTAAAAGCATATTTTCCTCTGGTGACACCATAGGTAATGGCCCCCATCATCAAAACGCCTGCGGCTAATCCTAGTTGGTTGAAAAACTGAAGTCTATTCATTTTTTCATGGGGCTCTGAGGATATCTGGGATTTTACCTTTTCGGCCGTCCATTGCCCTATCCAGCCCAAGTCGTTTAA